>CAJYBQ010000054.1 GCA_913064755.1 uncultured Alphaproteobacteria bacterium | reverse complement strand
GCCAGCGGGAAGCGGTCTCGAGCTCTGAGCACCGCCGGCCGTCCGTGCCCCACATGTTATCGATGCGAACGAACGCCACCCCGCCCCGGCTGACCTGTGTGCGGCGCTAGCTGGAATGGTCGCGGTTGTCACCCATCATGAACAGATGCCCGGGCGGCACGGTATAGGCCTGCGTGTTGTCATCCTGACCACGCGGCGTCAGGTCCAGCGTGCGGAAGGTACGGCCATTCGGCAGCGTTTCCTCGAACTGGGACACGAAGCTCGTCCGGCCGTATTCGTCGTGATAGGCGAAATCCTCGACGCGCTTGCGGATCACCGGGGTGTCGTTGATGTGCAGCACGCCCTGGCGCATCTGGATCCGGTCTCCCGGCAGACCGATCAGGCGCTTGATGAAATCCGTGTCGTTGTCGCGCGGTGTCTTGAAGACAATGATGTCACCACGCTCGGGGTCGCTGCTCAGGATGCGGCCCGAGAACAGGTTGGGGCTGAACGGCAGCGAATGCTTGCTGTAGCCGTAGCTGAACTTCGACACGAACAGGAAATCACCCACCAGCAGGGTCGGCACCATGCTGCGCGACGGGATGTTGAACGGCTCGAAAGCCACGGTACGAATGACCAGCGCAATCAGTACCGCGTAGACAACGGTCTTGATCGTCTCGCCAATGCCGCCTTTGGATTTCGACGCCATTCCATCTCTTTCGTCAGTCAAGGAAACCAGATCGCTGATCGACCGGAACAGGGTCCGGATCGACCCCGGACACAACACGGGGAATCGTGGCCCGGGTGCCCGGTTCTATTGCAGCGGCGAGATAGACCCCAAAGACCCTGCCGCTGTCAACCGATCCGGGCCTCGAGTATCACCTCCGCCATGGCATAGGGGGCCTCGTCCGTCATGGACAGGTGCGCCACCACGTGATGACCTTCCGGTGCCAGCGCCTGCATGGTGCGCGCGGCCGCCCCCGACAGCCGCAGGGATGGCTTGCCGTTGGGCGCGGAAACCACCTCGATCTCCTTCAGAAACGCGAATTCGCCGATACCGGTGCCGACGGCCTTGGCAAATGCTTCCTTCGCCGCGTAGCGACGGGCATAACGTGGTGCGGGGTCCGCCTGCCCCGCCATCCCGGCCTGTTCGGATGCGGAAAAGCAGCGGTCGAGGAAACGCTGACCGAACCGGTCGATGGAACGTTCGATCCGCCGCGCGTCACACAGGTCTATGCCCAGCCCGACGATCATGTGCCCGCTGATCCCTGGTTCACGCCGATGCGCGACCGAGTGCTTCGGCACGCGCGGTATCGATCAGCCCCCGCATCCGGGTGATGGCGGAGGTGAGGCCGGAAAATATCGCCTCGCCGATCAGGAAATGGCCGATGTTCAACTCCACGATCTCCGGAATTGCCGCCACCGCGCCAACGGTCTCGAAGGTCAACCCGTGCCCGGCGTGGACTTCCAGTCCCATGGATGCGCCCTGCACGGCGGCTTCCTGGATACGGCGCAGATGCATCTCGCGTTCCGCGCCCTCGCTGTCGCAATAGGCACCGACATGCAGCTCCACCACCGGCGCACCCAGCGCCTTGGCCACGTGCAGCTGCACCGCTGAGGGTTCGATGAACAGGGAAACCCGGATGCCGGCATCGGAAAGCCGTGTCACCAGGGGTGCCAGCTGGCGGTGCTTGGCGGCGACATCCAGGCCGCCCTCCGTCGTCCGCTCTTCCCGCTTTTCCGGCACGATGCAGGCAGCATGCGGCTTGTGGCGCAGCGCAATGGCCAGCATCTCGTCCGTGGCCGCCATCTCCAGGTTCAGCGGCAGATCGATCTCCGCCGCCAGCCGGTCGATGTCACTGTCCGAGATGTGGCGGCGATCTTCACGCAGGTGGGCGGTGATCCCGTCCGCGCCGGCCTCCGCGGCCTGGCGCGCGGCCCGCACCGGATCAGGGTGGCCACCGCCGCGCGCATTGCGGATGGTCGCCACGTGGTCGATGTTCACCCCCAGCCGTACACGGTTCATCATCACCGCTCTCCTGCTCGTTTGCCCCTGCCCTGGCAGGGTGGTTCAGCCTGATCGACACTCTATGACAGTCTGCGGCGAAACGGAATCCACTGTGGTCATTCGCCAACCGTCGCCGCCAGGTCCTGCAGCCAGCCCGAGGCGTCACGGGCATCGACCTCCGCCTCCCGCACCAGGCTGTCGAACTGTTCGGTCAGCATCCGCACCCGGTCGCGGGACCGGAACGAAAGGTAGAAGCGTCCGATGTAGACGACGCCGACCAATGGACCGAAGACCGAGATGGGGGCAGAGAAGACCCGTCGGGAATCGAACAGGAAGAGCCGCAGCGACGGAAAGAAATCCCGCGCCGCCGTCGCCATCACCTCGAGCTGCTCCCGTCGCACCTCCGCGGCCAGGCCCCGGTAATACCCCTGCCCTGCCGCAAAGGCATGCAGTTCACCCAGCGACACCGCGACTTCGAAGTCCGACTGGTTCTGCCGCATCAGGTTGAGGCGATCCTGCATCGCGCCGATGGCCTGTTCCGCCGTCTTGCCCAGCGCGCGCTCGTACTCCCAGCGCAGCGTGCCCTCCGTCTTCAGCATGTCCGGCAGGGTCGCGGGAACATGGCGGATCTTGTAGCCCGCGGCTTCCCGGTGCCAGTCGAGCAATTCATCGTCCCAGGATGCCCGCGCGGCCTGGGTGACCGACATGGCGGCGGCAATGACGTCGCCGGGTCGCTCCGGTCGGTCGGTCAGGCCCAGCAGCCAGTCCGCGCTGACCCCCAGCACCTGCGCGCAGCAGGCGGCGAGGTGGGCGTTCGGCAGCCTTGCCGCGTCATCGGCCAGCAATTGCGCAACGGTCGAGCGGACGGCCCCCGTGCGGCGGGCCAGTTCGCTGCGATTGACGTCGGCCCGGCGCATCGCCTGCGCCAGCCTGTCCCTGAAGACCTCGGATCGTTCCCGCTTGTCGAATAAATCCAGCATGCGGGATTTTTATGCTCATTTCGAATATTTTCAATGAAATTCACATAATTCCCTGCATGCGATCGAACGACCTATACAGGCGTCATCGACAACGCGGAAACGGGAAAACGCATGATGGACAGCACGATACGCACCCTGGCGAAGACCCTTACCTGGCAGACCTCCGGCCTGATCGTGATGATGGCAATCACCTACGTCGTGACCGGATCATTGCTGGACGGCGGCATCGTTGCCGTGGTCAGCGCCGCAACCGGCACCTGTTTCTACGTGATCCACGAAAGGCTCTGGTCACGGGTGCGCTGGGGCCGCAACGCGGAGGCCACGCGCTGAGCCGATGGCCCTGGCCGGGGCGGACTCAACCGGCCCATCCGGCAATTCCGGCTAGCCGGCCGTGATCGCCTGCGAGGGCCCGGCCGTCATCCACCAGGTCCGCATGCGGCCCTTGCCCTTGATCTCGATCTCGCCACGCGCCTCGAACGTGTAGTCATCGGCCAGGGCATCGACAACATCATGGGTGACCTGGATACGCCCGCACTCCCCCGTCGTCTCCATGCGCGATGCCGTGTTCACCGGGTCGCCCCAGAGGTCATAGAGAAAGCGGCTGTCGCCCACGACACCGGCGATCAGCGGACCGCTGGAGATACCGACGCGGATGCCGAGCGGCGTGCCGTCCGGACGCGTCATCCCCTCCACCACCCGCACCATGTCACAGGCCAGGGCGGCAATGTCACGAATGCTGGATGTCGAACCCGGCGGCGCACCGGATGCCACCATGTAGGCATCGCCGATGGTCTTGATCTTCTCCACACCGTGCTTCTCGACCAGGTCATCGAACTTCTCGAACACCTTCGAAAGCAGGCTCAGCGTCTCTTCCGGCTCGCAGGATGCGGCAAGTGTCGTGAAGTCCTGCAGGTCGGCGAACAGCACGGCCACGTTGGACAGGCGCTCCGTCGTCTGGGCATTGCCCTCCCGCAACCGCTGCGCCACGGTCGCCGGCAGTATCCGATCCAGCAGTTCCCGCACCTTGTTGCGCTCCCGATCGATGATGACGGACCGGGCAAAGGCGCGGCGACGCAACATCTCCAGGCGACGCAGGGCAAAGAAACCGACAACGTTCGCCGACACGATCAGCATGATGCTGGTGATCGCGACACCCCCAGCGTCGCCATCGAATCCGGTGATCGACGTGATGGCAAGAAACAGCGCCGTGCAGACCAGAGCCGCCGTGGCCGCCTGGATGTAGAACAGCGGAAACAGCGAATAGACCATGAAGATCATCAGGATGAAGCCGGTGTCGATCGGTCGCTCGATCTGTCCGACGACATTGACGAGCGACTGGAAGACCGTATAGGCGATCGCCGCGACAAAGATCAGCGCCGGCCAGCGCGTGCGCCAGAACTCCATGAAACTCAGGGCCAGCAACGCGACGAACAATCCGTTGATGCCCAGGCCGCGGATGAACGCGAACACCCCGCCGTTCTCCGGCAGGATGAAATAGTCCAGCGGCACGAAGATCGTGTTCAGGATGATGCCGATGATGAAGGCCAGCCGCACCTGCCGCAGGTTGCCCTCCCGCATCGCGGCCTTGTAACTGCGCTCCCATTCCTGGTCGACGAAGTTCAGGGTCGCGAGTTCCATGGGCGGCAGGTCGTCCGTCTGGTCGTCGCTGCCAAGGTGATCATGCAGGAATTTCATGGCCGCAGGATAACCGACATCCCGACGGCTGCCAGTCGCAAAGCACCACCTGGCGTCCCGACCCGGAAAAACCGTTACCAAACCGTTCACGCACCCGGTGCCGAAGCCCTGCAATTGCTGCAATGCAGCATAGCCGGAACATCCGTTCCAACGGCGAGAACGCTACCTATATTGCACTGCAGCATACGGCGTCATCACGATGATCCCACCGGTGCTTACCCTGATAACGGAGTTTCCGATGTCTCCCCGGAATGCGTATGGCGCAATGCCCGCGCGCAAGCTAGAAGTCGCCGAAATCCAGAACAAGATCATGGAAGCCCGCGCCGCGCGGTCTGCCCTGATTTCCAGCCTGCTGATCAGCGGGTATCACGATGTTCGTGACTGGTTCGGCACCCTGATCCACAGCCGCCACCACGCCAACGGCGCCTGATCAACCCAACACCGAAACGACCCAAGGCATGGCGGCACCCTTCTGCCCGCCCTCCCCAGGCCTCCCCTCAGACAGGGGGCCGCCATGCCGAAGGGTTGTTGCGACCACCGGAACGACGAAACATGATTCGTTTCGGATATCTCTTTTGACCACCTTCATTCCCGATCCGTTCCATTACAGGACTCAAGACGCCCCCCGCCTGACCGGCACTTCACCACCTGGGTGACACGACGACACCGTCATGTCGACACCCGATGCAGGGGCACGACGCAAGGCTGGAGCATGCAATCGGAAACTGATTGATTCGTTTCGCATTGCCATTTGCTCCCCAGATGTTTTTCAAATGTTCCGAAACACGATTCAAACTGGCCGACCCTGAGTGGTATCCATGCACCGCCCCGGCACGCATTTCATCACCTGACCATGCACTCGATTGCTGACTAGCCAACACTGCACCGGCCCCGGCGCCTCGCCGGACAGTGCAAGCCGAAGGCACGCGCGCGTCTGGCGCAACGGTCAACGGTTTGAAAAAAGGGGGAAATTGGTGGAGCCGAGGGGAATCGAACCCCTGACCTTCGCATTGCGAACGCGACGCTCTCCCATCTGAGCTACGGCCCCACACAGCGCCCGACCTGAGGCCGGAAGCCGCGCTTTCTTAGGTGTCGGAGCGGGATCAAGTCAAGCGGGAAAGCCGGTTTTGGCACCCGCCCCCTTGCACACCTGACAGGCTGGTTGCAGAATCATAATCAACATCCTATTTTTTATGACTCTTTTTCCTGAGCTAGCAGCATGACCAATCAACGCCTCGATCTTCTGACCGACTACCCGTTTCAACGGTTGCGCGACCTGCTGGGCGATACCCCCGCAGGTGGACCGGCGGGGGAGGCACCGATCAGCATGGCGCTGGGTGAGCCGCAGTATGGCCCGCCACCGATGCTGATGGAGGCATTGTCGCGCGCGGCGGCGGATTTCGGGCGTTATCCGGCGGCCCGGGGCACCGACGGGCTGCGCCGCGCCATCGCCGACTGGCTGGACCGTCGCTACGGCCTGTCGGGTGCGGCGGCGGTCAATGCCGACACCGAAATCTTTCCGCTGAACGGCACGCGGGAGGGGCTTTTCGCCCTGGCGGCCGTCACGGTGCCCGCGGTGCGGGCCGCGACCCGTGCGCTGGTCCTGACACCCAACCCGTTCTACCAGTGCTACCTGGGCGCCGCGACCATGGCGGGCGCCGAGATCCGGCTGATGCCTGCCCGGCGGGAAAGCGGCTTCCTGCCCGACCTCGACGCGCTGGACACGGAAACGATGGACCGCGCGGCCCTGATGTATCTCTGCTCCCCCGGCAACCCGCAGGGGGCGATTGCCGACCGGGCATACCTGGCACGTGCCATCGACCTGGCGCGGAAGCATGATTTCGTGCTGGCCCTGGACGAGTGCTATGCTGAAATCTACGACGACGCACCGCCCCCGGGCGGGCTGGAGATTGCCGCCGGATCAGATGAGCGGTTCCGCAACGTCGTGGTGTTCCATTCCCTGTCGAAGCGGTCGAGCGCGCCGGGCCTGCGATCCGGCTTCGCGGCCGGTGACGCGGCGATCATCCGGCGGCTGGTGAAGCTGCGGGAATTCGGCGGTGCGCCCCTGCCCGGCCCCATAATGGCCGCGTCGGAGGCCCTCTGGCGCGACGATGCCCACGTGGTCGAGACCCGGGCGCATTATCGGGCCCTGTTCGACCTCGCCGACGAGACCCTGGGCAACCGCCCGGGATATTTCCGCCCTGCCGGCGGGTTCTTCCTCTGGCTGGATGTCGGTGACGGCGCCGCCTTCGCGCACCGCGCATGGACGGAAGCCGGGGTGCGGGTGCTGCCGGGGGAATACCTGGCGCGCAGCGAACCGGATGGCAGCAATCCGGGGGACGCCTATGTGCGCCTGGCCCTGGTGCAGGACCAGGCAACGACGGCAAGGGCGCTGCAGCGTCTCGCCGCCCTGATGGACAGTTGAGGACAGCAGCATGGCTGGAAACACCCGCGCCCGCATGAGTTTTGCGCCCCCGGAACTGAAGCGTTTCCTGCGTCGGCGCGCGCAGGAAATCGGCGGCCTGCTGGTCATCGGCCTGTTCGTCCTGGCGCTGCTGGCGGTTGCCAGCCACAACCCGTCCGACCCGAGCTGGAACAATGCCACCACCGAACCGGCAGTGAACCTGATGGGCCTGCCCGGCGCGATCCTGGCGGACCTGGCGCTGCAGATGCTCGGCCCGATCTCGCTGCTGCTGCTGTTCGTGCCCGTCTGCCATGGCGTGCGCATGGTGGCGCATCACCGCGCCCCGCGGCTGCGGCTTCGCGCCCTGGCATGGGCCATGGGCGGGTTGATCGCGGCCACCGGCTTTGCCCTGGCCGCCGCCGACCTGGGCCTGGCCGCCATGGCCGCGGGTGGCCTGATCGGTGTCTGGCTGGCCGATCTGGTGCGACTGATACCGCAAATGCCGCCGCTCGCCATCACCGGCACCGCGCTGGCCCTGACCCTGTCAGGCCTGGGGCTGATCATCTACGCATCCGCCATTCCGCTCAGCTGGTTCGGTGCGCCCCTCGCCTGGATCTTCCGTCGCCGGACCGCGAAGCCCGCGGCGACGCGCAAGACCGGCAAGGCGTCCCGCTTCGCCATGCCGCGCATCAGCCTTCCGCGCATTGCGCTGCCGCGGCTTTCCATGCCGAAGCTCGGCCTGCCCCGCCGACGGCAGCGGGCGGAAGATGACGCCGACGATACGCGCATCGAACCGGAGGTGGTTGCCAGGAAACCGAAACCGGAAACCAGGGCCCGCGCGCCCAAGCCGAAACCGGCGAAGCAGAAACCAGCGCCAAGGAAAACCGCGGCCGAGCCGGAACTGGACCTGGAGCCGGAACCCGACCTGGACGATGCCGGCGATCTGCTGCCGCCCCTGTCGCTGCTCTATGAACCGACCGCCGCCGATTACCCTGAACGGGCCGAGGATTCGGAACTGCAGGCCAACGCGCGCCTGCTGGAAAGCGTCCTCGACGACTTTGGCGTCAAGGGGGAGATCACGGATGTCCGCGCCGGGCCGGTTGTCACGCTCTACGAACTGAAACCGGCACCGGGCACCAAGTCATCGCGCGTGATCGGGCTGGCAGATGACATCGCACGCTCCATGAGCGCCATTTCCGCCCGTGTCGCGGTTGTTCCGGGCCGAGATGCGCTGGGTATCGAACTGCCGAACGCCACCCGCGAAGTGGTCTACTTCCGCGAGATGCTGACCGACAACCGGTTCCGCACCGGGCCCGGCACGCTGACCATGGCGCTGGGCAAGGACATCGGCGGCTCCGCCGTGTTTGCCGACCTGGCGAAGATGCCCCACCTGCTGATCGCGGGCACCACCGGGTCGGGCAAGTCCGTCGCCGTCAACACCATGATCCTGTCCCTGCTCTACCGCCTGCGGCCGGAGCAGTGCCGGATGATCATGATCGATCCGAAGATGCTGGAACTGTCGGTCTACGAGGGCATTCCCCACCTGCTGACCCCTGTGGTCACGGACCCGAAGAAGGCCGTTGTCGCCCTGAAGTGGGCGGTGAAGGAGATGGAACAGCGCTATCGCCGCATGTCGGAACTGAACGTGCGCAACATCGCCGCCTTCAACGAACGCCTGAACGCCGCCAACGCGGCGGGCGAAAGCCTGACCAAGCGGGTGCAGACCGGCTTCGACCCGGAAAGCAGCGAGGCGGTGTTCGAGGACGTGGAACTCGATTCCTCTCCCATGCCGCAGATCGTCATCGTGGTGGACGAAATGGCCGACCTGATGCTGGTCGCGGGCAAGGACATCGAAGGCGCGATCCAGCGGCTGGCGCAGATGGCGCGTGCCGCCGGCATCCACCTGATCATGGCCACGCAGCGCCCGTCCGTGGATGTCATCACCGGCACCATCAAGGCCAACTTCCCCACCCGCATCAGCTTCTCCGTCACGTCGAAGATCGACAGTCGGACCATCCTGGGCGAACAGGGCGCGGAACAGCTGCTGGGCCAGGGCGACATGCTCTACCAGCCGAACGGCACCAAGCTGCTGCGCGTGCATGGCCCCTTCGTGTCCGACGGAGACGTGGAACGCATCGCCAAGTGGATTTCCAAGACCGGCCGCCCGGAATACCTGGAGGAAGTCACCCGCGACGACAGCGAGGAAGAAGGCTTCACCGCCAGCGGTGGCTCGGTGGACGAACCGATGTTCGACGAAGCCGTGGAGATTGTCGCCCGCGCCGGCAAGGCCTCCACCAGTTTCATCCAGCGCCAGCTCAAGATCGGCTACAACCGCGCCGCTGGCATCATCGACGAGATGGAAGCCCAGGGCATGGTTTCCGCCCCCGACCACAAGGGCAAGCGCGAAGTCCTGCTGCGCAACCCCGACGAGGAATGAGAGAAGGCTTTCCTCAACCGCAAGGGCGATGCATCATTCCGGTTGCGTAGTTCGAGGCTGCACACGGATTTGCGTTGATGGCAGAGCAACCGGCGGAACCAATCCACGAGGACATCACGTCGATAACGCAGGCGCGCTTCCAGTCCGCGATGCAGTGGCAGGAGCTTTCTGCGGAAGAACGACGCAGGCGCAGGGAGACGCGCCGACAGAGCTGGCTTCCGCCGGGCTTCCTGTCCCCGGAATGGGTTCTGTCGACGGCAATGCGTTACGGTGTCGGATCGCCGGACTCCAGCGAACAGTACATCGTTCCACGTGGGTACGAGTTCGACGGGGCCAGCGTGCCGTGGCCGCTGACCGCCATCGTTCCCAAGACCCACTCCACCTATATCGGTGCCGCTGCACTGCATGACTTTCTCTACGAGAAGGCCTGGGAGAGTGTGCCGAGGGAAAGGGCGGACAGCATCTTCCGCGAAGCAATGCTGGTGCTTGGTCTGAACTGGATCTGGGCCGGGCTGATGTGGCGCGCGGTGCGTGCCGGCGGCTGGCGTGTCTGGTATCGGCGCTCCGGTGTCGGCTTCGCCGGATGGTTCATGCGACTGCCGATCGCAATCCGCATCCTGCCCGAACTGCTCGCCGTCGTTGTCAGCGGACTGCTCGGGGCGTTGCTTGTCGATCTGCCCCGGCTGGCAAGCTATCGCCGGCAAGCCCTGGACATCGCGGCCCGCGACAGGCAAAGCGACAACTCGGAACGTCCCGGATAGCCGAAGGCCTGTCTCAACCCGACAGCTTGGCCATGATCTCGTCGTCGATCTCGAAATTGGCGAAGACGCGCTGCACGTCATCATTGTCATCCAGCACATCGATCAGTTTCAGCAGCGTCGCAGCCTTGTCTTCGTCCAGCGCCGTGGTGGTGGTCGGACGCCAGTCCAGCGCGGCGCGACCGGCCTCGCCGAAGCGGGCTTCAAGGGCATCGCGGACCGTGTTGAAATTCTCGATCGTGCAGATGATCTCGTGCCCGTCGTCGGTGCTGACACAATCGTCGGCACCGGCCTCCACGGCCGCTTCGAACATGTCGTCGGCGGATGCGGTATCGGCCGGATACTCGACAACACCGGCACGGTCGAACATGAAGGAGACCGAGTTGGTCTCGCCCAGCGCACCGCCGTTCTTGGAGAAGGCGGAGCGGACTTCCGACGCGGTTCGGTTGCGGTTGTCGGTCAGCGCCTCGACGATGACGGCAACACCACCCGGGCCATAGCCCTCGTAGCGGATTTCCTCGAACGCGTCGGCGGCACCGTCACCCGTGGCACGCTTGATTGCCCGGTTGATGTTGTCGTTCGGCATGTTTTCCTTGCGTCCCGCGATGATGGCGGCGCGCAGGCGCGGGTTGGCGCTCGGGTCATCGCCGCCTTCCTTCACGGACACGGTGATCTCGCGTGCCAGCTTGGTGAACAGCTTGGCGCGCTTCGCATCCTGCGCGCCCTTGCGGTACATGATGTTCTTGAATTGTGAATGACCTGCCATGGGACTCAGGCTCCGAGCTTCGCGAGAATGAATGGTTGGCGCGCAGTCGTCGGCGCACGCGGGAAACTCTTAGCAGAAAAGCGGGCGCATGGGTCAACCGTCGGCCGGATTCGACGGGATCAGGCGTTCCAGGCTGGCAAGCTGATCCGCCTCCGCGGCGGGCTTGTCCCAGCGTATGCGGGCGATGCGCGGGAACCGCATTGCGACGCCGGACTTGTGTCGGCGGGAGCGGTTGATGCCATCGAAAGCCACCTCCAGCACCAGCGTCTGGCTCACGGCCCTGACAGGGCCGTAGCGTTCGACGGTATTGCCGCGCACGAAGCGGTCCAGTTCCTTCAGTTCCGCATCCGTGAAACCGAAGTAGGCCTTGCCCACCGGCACCAGTTCGCCGTCCCGCCAGGCGCCGAAGGTGAAATCGGAATAGAGCGAGGACCGCCTGCCGTGGCCGCGCTGGGCATACATCATGACGCAGTCCACCCGGTGCGGGTCACGTTTCCACTTGAACCAAAGGCCCTTCGGTCGCCCGGCCTGGTAGGCACTGTCGCCGCGCTTGAGCATCAGCCCCTCGATTGCCGGATGCGGCGGTGCAGCCCTTGCCTGCTGCATTTCCTGCCATCCTGACAGGTCCAGGTTCGGCGAGAGGTCGAGACGCGGCGACGGGTGTCGGGCAAGCCATTGTTCCAGCGCCCGGCGACGGTCGTCGAAGCCCAGTGCCCGGCAATCGCGGTCGCCGTCGAGCAGGATGTCATAGAGGCGAATGCCCACCGGGTATTCCGCCTGCAGCTTCGCGGAAACCGTCTTGCGATTCAGCCGTTGCTGCAGATCGCCGAAGGTCCCGATGCCATCGCCGCGCATGACCAGCAGTTCGCCATCCAGCACCGCGTCTCCCGCCAGACCGGACAGCAGGTCGGGAAACGCCCGCGAGATGTCGTCGCCGGTGCGCGAGAACAGTCGCGCACTGCCATCGCGCAGGACCAGTTGTACCCGGATGCCATCCCATTTCCACTCGGCCCGGAAATCGGCAAGATCGATGCGCGCCTGGTCGTCATCGTCCAGTGGATGGGCCAGCATCAGCGGCCGGAACGTCAGCGCCTCCGTCAGTGATGGCCGGGCCGCCCTTCCCTCCAGCCAGTCGAACAAGGGGCCGTCGGGGGCCTCCACCCCGTGCCAGACTTCCCCCACCTCGGCCAGGTCGACAGTGCCGCGCCGGGTCAGCGCGGTGCGTGCCAGCGGCCCCGACCCGCCGACCCGCACGCCGCCCGGGCCCAGCGTCAGCCCCGCCCAGCCCCCCCCCCCG
>CAJYBQ010000053.1 GCA_913064755.1 uncultured Alphaproteobacteria bacterium | reverse complement strand
ATACGCAACCTGGGTGCAACATTCGACTATGATGCCGTCACGCATGTCGCGGACAGTTTCTGTGAACTGATCCATCGCCTGACGGCTGCGAAACGCAATGACCAACATGCCATGCAGACGCATCTGAGCGCGTTGCGGCTGGTCAGTACGCCCGACTTCAAGCGCGCGGGTGCAGGCGAACTGCCATCCTTGATGGAAGCGCTGGGGCAGCTTGTGAATCATTACCCGGAACCAACCGGCAGCGCGGCGTAAGCTGTGCACGCCCGGGGGGGCAGGGGGAGACGATACAGATGAAGTCCACGGCAAGTGACATCAACCTGAAGAACATTTCTGTTCTTGTTGTCGATTCGGGCGAACCCGCATTCAGGATCACGCAGTCGATCCTGAAGTCGTTCGGTGCCGACCCGGTGGTGCATGCCAAGGACGTGGAACAGGCGAAGAAGCTGATCCAGCGTGGACTGGTCGATCTGTTGATCGTCAACTACAACGTCGATGGCAAGGGGGGGGCGGACCTGGTGAGAGGCATCCGAGCCGACCGACGCAATCCGGCGCGCCATATCCCGATCCTGATGACCATCGGACACACCACCATCGGCACCGTTACCAAGTGCCGGGACGCAGGTACCAACATGGTTCTGACGCTGCCGCTGTCTCCCGGCGGGCTGTATGATCGCCTGTCATGGATTGCCAATCATCCCCGCCCTTTCGTCGACCAGGATGATTATGCCGGCCCGTGCCGCCGGTTCCGCGACACGGGCGCACCGGGGGGGATGGAGCGCCGCGCGGCCGAGGTCGAGATCGATGATGCCGAGGAATCAGCGGAAGTCGCCGCCGCCGAATGAGGCTGACTTTCCCCGCGCCGTGTGCTTGCTGAGCCTGACGGATTTCCAGGGAGGCAGTCATGGATCTCGCAGCAGTTCTGAACGATGTGGCCACGGCGATCGAGCCGCAACGTGGCAGCGGCAAGGTTGCCGATTACATTCCGGCACTGGCCGAGGTCGACCCGAACGGGTTCGGCATGTCCGTGGTGACCGTGTCGGGCGAATGCTTTGCGGTCGGACAGGCCGATCATCCGTTCTCCCTGCAGAGCGTGACCAAGGTCATGAGCCTGACCCTGGCCCTGGAAATCCTCGGCGACCCGTTCTGGGAAAGGTCGGGGCGGGAACCGTCAGGTGATCCGTTCAATTCACTGGTTCAGCTGGAACACGAGAACGGTATCCCCCGCAATCCGCTGATCAATGCTGGTGCGCTGGTTTCCACGGACGTGCTGGTCAGCCGACATGGTCGGGATGGTGCCGTCGAGGCGATCCTGAAGTTCGCGACGGAGCTGGCGGACGGGGAACCGGTGCGCATCGACAGCCGGGTTGCCGCGTCGGAGCGTGAAACGGGCTTCCGCAATGCGGCGCTGGCCAATTTCATTCGCAGTTTCGGCAATCTGCACAACCCGCCCGAAGACGTGCTGCATGTCTATTTTCACCAATGCGCGCTGGAAATGTCCTGCAAGGGGTTGTCGCGCGCCATGCTGTATCTCGCCAATCGCGGACGAGACCCGGTGACAGGGCGCCAGGTGGTTTCGGAGCGGCGCGCGCGCCGGATCAACGCCATCATGATGACCTGCGGCCACTATGATGCGTCCGGTGACTTCGCCTTTCACGTGGGACTGCCAGGCAAGAGCGGCGTCGGCGGCGGCATCATAGCCATCGCGCCGGGGCAATTGTCCGTGGCCGTCTGGGCACCCGGTCTCAGCCCCCAGGGCAATTCGCTGGTTGGCACCCTGGCGCTGGAGAAGTTCACGTCCCTGACCGGCCTTTCGGTCTTCTGAGCCTGGTCGGCGCTCCGGAAGGGAACGACATCGGCCTGCTGCCGCACACGGCCACCCCGGAGACTGATCCCCGGGGTGTCGTGGCGGCTGAGCGATCCCTGCGCGCGCTAGGCGGTGTTCAGGCGCGCGCCTTGCCGATCTGGAGCTGTGCGCCGTCGATGATGAAGCGAATCTCGTTGGCCAGGGTGCAGAGCCGGAAACCTTCGCCGAAGCAGCGCCTGGCGTGGTCACCACCTGCCGTGTGGATGGTCGGCTTGACGCCCGCTGCCTCCGACACGCGGCGGATATGCGCGATCGCTTCCAGCACTTCCGGTTCGGTCGGGTCGCCCACCGGTTCATGGCCCAGGCCGATGGCAAGGTCGGACGGGCCGATATAGACCGCGTCCAGGCCTTCGACCTTCACGATCTCCTCGATGTTGTCCAGCGCGGTCTTGGTCTCGATCATGGCCAGGGTCACGATCAGTTCCCGCGACCGGGCCTTGTAGTCGGCACCGGCGTACAAGGGTCCGCGCACATTGGCGAAGGACCGGAATCCCAGCGGCGGGTAATGGCTGGCACCGACGAACTGTGCCGCTTCCTCCGCGGTATTGACCATCGGGCAGACCAGCCCCATCGCACCGGCATCCAGGGTCTTCATGATCCAGGTCGGGTCGTTCCAGGGAACGCGCGCCAGCGGTGTTGCGTCCTGGACGGAAATCGCCTGCAGCATGCTGACGGCCTGGTCGAAGTCGATCATGCCGTGCTGCAGATCGACGCCAACGGAATCAAAGCCTTGCGCGGCCATGATCTCGGCAGTGTAGGAACTGGCCGAAGCCACCCAGCCATTGACCACGTTGCCCCCGGCATTCCAGATATCGCGGACCTTGTTCGTGCGCATGTCACCCTCCAATGGACTTTCTGATGCGTTGATAGCCTTGCCGGTTCAGCGTGTTTCGCGGGACCGGGCGGCATGTGTGATCGTCAATTCAGCGGCTGCGGTCGGTCGACCCCCAACCGCGTTGCCCATTCTTCCAGCCGTTCCATGATGCCGGGGTACAGGGTCACGCCGTTCGCCAGTGCCTCGCGATGGGCGGCCAGGCCCCTGGCACCGGGAATGCGGACCTCCGCCGATCCCTCCGGCACGTTCGCCGCCCGACAGGCCGACGCCAGGAAGCTGGTTTCGGCCAGGAAATCCTGGCGGCCCCCGAACGCGTCCGGATCGAACAGCAGCAAGGTAACGGATGCCCCGTGCTGGCCCGGCCCGTCCTTGCGACCGAAACCGCCGAGAGCGGATGTCATCGCCTCCACCATCAGGCCCAGCCCGAAGCCCTTGTGACCGCTGTCGGTACCGCCGAGGGGCAGCAAGGCCACGCCGGCAGCGGGATCATCGGTCGGCTTGCCATCGGCATCGACCAGCCATGCACCGGGCAGGCGCGCCGCTTCCGCCTTCTTCCGTCCCGCCAGCCCCATCGTCGTGATCGAACAGGATATGTCGATCAGGACGGGGTCGGCATCCGTCGGGATGCCGACAGCGATGGGATTGGGAGTGTAGATCGCCTCCGTCGCGCCGGGCGGTGCAACGCCCTTGGCAGCCGGGTCGGAACTGAGCAGCAGGACCAGGAACCCCTGATCCGTCGCCTTGGTCAGGAAGCTCTGCAGGCAGGCGATATGGCCGGACCGGCGAATGCCGACGGCACACATCCCGAACTCCCGCGCCCGCCCCAGCGCCAGGTCCATCGCCGCATCCACCAGCCAGACGCCGGACAGGTACTGGCCGTCCCACAAGACCACCGGCCCGGTATCGGACAGGCGCTTCGGTTCCCCCGTTGCAGGCATCTCGCCGGCCGCCAGGGCCGCCAGGTACTGCGGCGCCAGGTTCAGGCCGTGCGTGTCATGGCCCATCATGTCGGCGTCGATCAGCAGCCTGGCAACGGTCCGCGCCCGATCTGCCGGCATGCCGGACCTTTCGAACAGGCTGGCCGCGAAGCGGGTCAGGCGCCGGATGTCGTGGCGGGCGGTCATGGTGTCAAAGCACCTGGTGCACGCTGTAGAAGGGACCGCGCGGTGTCCGGTCGCCCAGACCGACGGCGACGATGCCATTCAGCCAGGCGTAGCGTTCGTCACCGGTCTCGAACATCGGGACGGTACGGAAGTAGTATTCCGACAGGTCCACGGTCTCGCCGCGATCCAGCCGGGCCAGCACCTCCGGCTCACCCTGCCGGATACCGTGATAGGTCATGTAGATGAAGGCCCCGTCGTCGGTCCTGATCGTCAGGCGCACGTCCAGGTAGAACGTGCCGTCCGGACCGATCAGCACCCAGTCACCGCCGGTGCCGGGCATGACTTCGCCATTGATCCGGGGGCCCCTGACCGTGCCCTCGGTCACTTCGGCAATCACGCGCATGCCGAGCGGGCCGCGCCCGATCACGTGCCTGTTGCCGATGGCCAGGTCGATGTCGAAGAGGTGTTCAAAGCTGATCTGCTGCATCGTCACGCCCCTCACAGGATCTGGTAGATGGTGTAGACGGGACCGGTGGGCAGGCGATGCCCCGTGCCGACACAGACGATCCGGTTCAGCCAGTCATAGCGCTCGTCCCCGGTCTCGAAGCGGGGCGCGATGCGGAAATACAGTTCCGACGGGTCGACTTCCTCTCCCGCCGCAAGCCGGGCCATCACCTCCGGCGTGCCATGCCGCACCCCGGTATATGTCATGTAGATCAGGGCGCCGTCATCGGTCTTCAGCGTCACCCGGACATCCAGCCGCGTCGCTCCGTCGGGTGTGAAATTCAGCCAGTCGCCACCGGGGCCGGGCAGGGCGTTACCCTTCAGCTTCGGGCCTTCGAAGTGCCCGTCCGTGACCCGCGCGATGCGCCGGTTGCCGGTTGGCGTCTTGCCCACGTCCGTGATTTCGAGAACCTCGAACTCCACCTTCAGCAGGAATTCCGTTCGGACCTGTTGCATGCTGTTTCCCCATCTGCCCCGATTTCTGGTTCACTATAGGGGGGTGACGGTGCGGGATACAGACTGCTGTCGCATTCGCCCCCGGAGTTGGAGTCAGGGAGCAAGCCAACAATGTACAAGATCACTTTCTGCCTGCGACGCAGGCCCGAACTCAGCCTGGCGGATTTTCATGACTACTGGCTGAACCGGCATGCACCGCTGGTCCGCGCGCATCAACCGGCCCTGCGCATGGCCCGTTATGTCCAGGTGCACGCCATGGAAACGATACTCAGCATCCCGATGCAGAAGGTCAGGAACGCACCGGAACCATTTGATGGTGTTGCCGAACTCTGGTGGAATTCGCTGGAAGACCTGGAGGCTTCGGCCGCCGATCCGGCCGCGCGGGAGGCGGGGCGGATACTGCTGGAGGACGAGGCGAAATTCATTGATCTGCCCAGGTCACCGCTGTGGTTCGGGCAGGAACACGTGATCATCGGTACGGAGCATCACGATTGAACGAGGCCGTTTCAAGCAGTCGCCCACCAGCCGTTGCGGGCCGTTTCTACCCCGGTGAGGCGGCGGAGCTTGCCCGCACGGTCGATGGCCTGCTGGACGATGCGGCGCGTCGCGCGGCCGGTCCGCTGCCATCGCCCAAGGCGCTGATTGCCCCCCACGCGGGGTATGTCTATTCCGGCGCGGTCGCGGCCAGCGCCTATCAGCGCCTGCGACCCGCGCGGGAAAGCATTCGCCGTGTCGTCCTGCTGGGCCCCGCGCACCGGGTGGCCTTCAACGGCTTTGCCGTGCCGTCCGTCGATGCGTTCCAGACCCCGCTCGGGCCGGTGCTGCTGGATCGTGCGGTGATCGACCGGTTGGCCGGTCTGCCGGGGGTTGCCCGACGCGACGACGCCCATGCGCAGGAACACGGCCTGGAGGTGCACCTGCCATTCCTGCAGCGTGTCCTGGGTCCGCAGTTCCGCCTGGTTCCCATCGTCGTCGGCAACACGACACCGGATCAGGTGGCGGCCCTGCTGACGCGGCTCTGGGGCGGCGATGAAACACTGGTCATCGTCTCCACGGACCTGTCGCATTACCACGATCACGCGACCGCCCGGCGGATCGACGGAGAGACCACGAGCCTGATCGAACGCATGGCGGCAGGCAGCTTCGGACCCGCGCAGGCCTGTGGCAGTCGACCGCTGAATGGCCTGTTGCAGGTCGCTGCCGGCCTCGGGTTCCGGGTGACGGAACTGGATGTGCGCAATTCCGGCGACACCGCGGGGCCGAAGGACCGGGTGGTCGGATACGGCAGCTGGGCGCTGGAGCCATCGGATACGGCGCGCCTGGCGGAAGCACACAGGCGCTTGCTGCTGACCACGGCGGCGCGGGCCATCGCGATTCGCCTGGCGCGCAGCAAGCGACCCGAGATTTCACTCGATACCTTTCCCTTTGAATTGCGCACGGTCGCCGCGAGTTTCGTCACGATCGAGCGCAAGGGACGCCTGCGGGGCTGTATCGGGTCCTTGCAGGCGCATCGCCCGCTTGCGGCTGACGTTGCGTGGAATGCCGTGTCAGCGGGGTTCGAGGACCCGCGCTTTCAGCCTGTTTCAGTTTCCGAATTCCGGGAATCGGAACTGGAGATCGCCGTCCTTTCTGCCCCGGCGCCCCTCGCGTTCGATGTTGAGGCGGACCTGCGCGCGAAGTTGCGCCCGGGTCGAGACGGGCTGATCCTGCAATCGGCGGGCAAGCGCGGCACATTCCTGCCGAAGGTCTGGGAAGGGCTTGCGACACCCGAAGCCTTCCTCAACGGGCTGAAGGTGAAGGCAGGTCTGCCCCGGGACCACTGGTCCGAAGACATGCGCATCTGGCGCTATACGACCGAAAGTTTCCGGGCGCCCGTACCGGATGAACTGTTCCGGAAGTAGGGCGGGCCACAAGGCAAAATTAACCCCTGTCGGTCTAGTTTTCCGAGATCAAGAATCGGAATTCATCAAGGCGGAACCGTCCACGGCGCAATCCGTCGCGTACCGACACGGGAATCACATCATGAGCCGCAATTTCCAGTTCCTGCGCAGCGGGTCAGGTCTGTTGATCACCATGGCAGTCCTTGCGGCTGTTTCGATCGGCGCGGCCTTCGTGTTGATCCAGAGCACGGCCGAGCGCCATATCTCCCGCCAGGCCGAGGAATTGTCCCTCGATTGGGCCAAGGTGATATCCGGGCGCTTGCCGGGTCTCGAGCGCATAGCCAGGGGCGGTGCCGTCAACACGCAAGAGGTGGCGTTTCTGCAGAACGTGACCGATTTCGGTCGTGTCTTCCGTTTCAAGCTGTTTTCGCCGGACGGTCATATTCGCCTGTTGTCGGATGACATGCGGCCCGGCAATGGCGCGTTGAACGAGACCCTGGGCGAACACAATGCCAAGGCATTCAACGTCATCAAGACGGGTCAGCCCTTTACTCAGCTGCAGGACGGCACCAACAAGTCCGACCGGCCCGATGTCTACGTGGAAAGCTACGTGCCCGTCATGCGGGACGGGAACCTGGTCGCGATCGCCGAGGTCTATGTGGACCAGACGGATGCCGCCGCGACAATGCGGTCGGAATTCATCCTTTTCGGTGTCGGGATCGCGGGCATAATCCTGTTGCTGCTGCTGGTGCCAGGTCTCGTCATCCGATCCATCCTGCGGCAACTGACCCGGCGCAATGAAGAGCTTGCCGTCGAACGCGACAAGGCGGAGCGGGCCGACAAGGCCAAGTCCGAATTCCTTGCCAACATGAGCCACGAGATCCGCACCCCGTTAAACGGGATGATGGGCATGTCGGAACTGCTGCAGCAGACGAAGCTCGACCCCCGCCAGCAGCGCTATTCGGACACGGTGATCAATTCGGGCAGGGCATTGCTGACCATCATCAACGATATCCTGGATTTCTCGAAGATCGATGCCGGGCAACTGGAACTCTGCAACGCGCCCTTCCGCTTCTATGACGCGGTCACCGATGTTGCCACGTTGATGTCCGCCCGGGCCGAGGAGAAGGGCCTGGAACTGGTTGTCCGCGTTGATCCGAACATGCCGCGGACCGTGATCGGCGATGCCGGTCGCATTCGCCAGATACTTGCCAACCTGGTCGGTAATGCCGTCAAGTTCACCGACAGCGGGCACGTGCTTCTCGACGGGCGGGCAAAGCCGCTGCAGTGTTCTGATGATTCCACCTGCACGAACATCGAATTGCTGGTCAGCGACACGGGAATCGGCATGAAGCCGGAACAGGCGCGGGTCAGCTTCGACAAGTTCACGCAGGTGGACGGCAGCGCCGCCCGGCGCCAGAGCGGCACCGGCCTGGGGCTTGCCATCGTCCGGATGCTTGTTTCCGAGATGAAGGGCACGATCGACGTGGAATCCGACCAGGGCATGGGCAGCACCTTCACGGTGACGCTGCCCCTGCCGGTTGACGGCGACATGGTTGAGCGCAAGGTGGTGCCGGTCAGCGTCGATGGCAAGCGGGTGCTGATCATCGACGACAACGCGCTGAACCGCGAGATCCTGACCGAACAACTGACGTCCTGGGGACTGGTCCCGCACGCGGAACAGTCAGGCCTGGCAGGCCTGGGTGAACTGGCGCGGGCGATGTCGGAAGGTCCCGAGTACGACCTGGTGATCCTGGACTACAACATGCCCCGCATGGACGGGGCCGATGTCGCGCGCACGTTGCATGCAACGGAAAGCCTGCGCGGCATTCCCATCCTGATGCTGACGTCCGTCGAACAGCCGGAATGCGGCGGTCATTTCCTCGACCTGGGTGTCCAGGGACACCTGGTGAAGCCTGCCAATGCTTCCCTGCTGTACGATCAACTGGTGACGATCTTCGGTCAGCAGGCATCGGAACGGCAGGTCGTGGAGACCGCCGTCCTGCAGGGCACGCCGCGAAATGCCGAGACGCGACTGACCACCGTCATCCCGGCCGAAGCCCGCAAGCGCAAGAGCATCGTGGACGATGCCGATGCCGCGCCGGTGCCGACCCCTGCCTCGGCGGCCGTGTCCCGGGACGAGGTTGCCGCCATTCCGGACGCAACGCCCGCGATTCATGTTGCGCCCGAAGGTGCTGCCACGCCCGTCTCCGACGTCCCCGCCGTACCCGATGCCACTGCACTGGCAGACGCGGCATCCCTGCCCGATGTCCCGGCGACGCCGGACCTGCCGACAACAACCGGGGCAACCGCGGAGACCGGTGAGACCGGTCGGCTGGTGCTCGTGGCGGAAGACAACCTGGTCAACCAGGAACTGACGCTGGGCATCCTGGATCTCGCGGGCTGTCGCGGGATCATTGCCAACAATGGCGAGGAAGCGATTGCGCGGTTCGTCAAGGAACGCCCGGCACTGATCCTGATGGATGTTTCCATGCCGGTAATGGGTGGCCATGCTGCCGCAAGTGCCATTCGTGATCTGGAACGTCACAATGGCTGGGAACGCACGCCCATCATCGGCCTGACCGCACATGCCCAGACCGGTGACAGGGACATGTGCATTGCGGCCGGCATGGACGACTACATGTCGAAGCCCTTGAGCGTTGACGGTCTGATCGCGAAGATCGAGGCCATGACCGCGAAGCAGGAACCCGTGCCCGGGCTGTTGCAGGTCGGCTGAGCCCCGGGTTCCACGGTTGCATCATGCGGTCGACGATCAGCCCGCGTTGTGAACCGACCCGGCCTCCACCACGGCCAGCGCGGTCATGTTGACGATCCCCCGCGCGGTGAGGGGCGGGGTGGGGATAGGGGCAGGCTTGGCCGCGGCCACCAGGATCGGCCCGACGGGCAGGGCATCCGCCATGAACTTGATCAGCTGGTAGGAGATGTTCGCGGCATCCAGGTTCGGCATGATCAGGATGTTTGCCTGCCCGGCAAGGTTGGCCAGCGGGAAGGTGCGGTTGCGATAGACCTCGTTCAGGGCCACGTCGCCGTGCATTTCCCCTTCCACCTGCAGGTCCGGCGCACGGCTGCGGATCAGGTCGACGGCATCCCGCATCTTGGTTGAACTCGGCGTCTTGCGGCTGCCGAAGGACGAATGCGACAGCAGGGCAACCTTCGGCGTGATGCCGAACCGCTCCACCTGTCCGGCGGCCAGGATCGCCAGTTCCGCCAGTTCGTCCGGTGTCGGTTCGTAGGACACGTAGGTGTCGGCCAGGAAATAGGCCCCCTTCGACAGCAGGATCAGGCTGATGGTGGAGAAGTCACGCGCGTTCTCGGCCAGGCCGACGACCGTGCGGACGTGTTCCAGATGCCGTTCGAACCGACCCTCCACGCCGCAGATCATCGCATCCGCATCGCCCAGGTGAACGGCAAGGGTGGCAATGATGGTTGTCCGGGTACGCACCAGCGTGCGCGCGCGCTCCGCCGTGACCCCCTGGCGCCACGCCCGTTCCAGGTAGGTATCGACATAGCGCCGATAGCGGGGATCGCTTTCGGGGTTCACCACCTCGAAATCCTCGCCGGGCCGAATGGACAGGCCGAAGCGTTCGAGGCGCTGATTGATCACGTCCGGGCGGCCGATCAGGATGGGCGTCGCGATGCCTTCCTCCAGCGCCACCTGCGCGGCACGCAGCACGCGTTCATCCTCGCCCTCGGCATAGATGACCCGTTTCGGGGACGCCTTCGCCTGCGCGAAGATCGGCTTCATGATCATGCCGGACCGGAAGACGAAGCGTTCCAGCCGTTCCTCGTAGGCATCATAATCGTCGATGGGCAGGGTCGCGACGCCGCTCTCCGCCGCCGCGCGGGCCACTGCGGGGGCGATCTTCAGGATCAGCCGGGGGTCGAATGGATTGGGGATCAGTGACCCGCGCCCGAACAGTTCCGCCTCGCCACTGTAGGCCTTGGCCGCGACCTCCGACGGTGCGGCATGGGCAAGTTCCGCGATGGCCGCCACGGCGGCGAGTTTCATCGCCTCGTTGATCGCCGTGGCCCCGGCATCCAGCGCGCCCCGGAAGATGTAGGGGAAGCAGAGCACGTTGTTGACCTGGTTGGGAAAGTCGGAACGGCCGGTGCAGATCATGACGTCGGGCCGGACCTCACGGGCAACGTCGGGCATGATTTCCGGTGTCGGATTGGCCAGGGCGAGGACAAGCGGGTCCGGGGCCATCTTCATCAGAAGCTCCGGCTTCAGCACGCCCGCCGCCGACAGGCCGAGAAAGATGTCCGCGCCTTCGATGACGTCGGCCAGTGTGCGGGCATCCGTGTCCTGTTCGAACACCGACTTCCAGCGGTCCATCAGGACTTCCCGGCCCTTGTAGACCACGCCCTCGATGTCCGTCACCCAGATGTTCTCCCGCCGGGCACCGAGGGAAACCAGGATGTTGAGGCAGGCGAGCGCCGCAGCCCCGGCACCGGAGGCGACGATCTTCACGTCGGCCAGGTTCTTGCCCGAGATCTGCATCGCGTTCTGTGCCGCGGCCCCGACGATGATGGCCGTGCCATGCTGGTCGTCGTGGAACACGGGAATGCCCATCCGTTCGCGCAGAGCCTCTTCCACCTCGAAGCATTCCGGCGCCTTGATGTCTTCCAGGTTGATGCCGCCGAAGGTGGGTTCCAGCATGGCGATCGCGTCGATCAGCCTTGCCGGGTCGGTACAGTCCATTTCGATGTCAAAGACGTCGATGCCCGCGAATTTCTTGAACAGGACGGCCTTGCCCTCCATCACCGGCTTGGAGGCGAGGGGGCCGATGGGACCCAGCCCCAGGACCGCGGTACCGTTGGTGATGACGCCGACCAGGTTGGCGCGGGATGTCATCTGGGCCGCGGCCTTCGGATCATCGACAATCGCCTCGCAGGCGGCGGCAACGCCCGGGCTGTAGGCCAGTGCAAGGTCGCGCTGGTTGCCCAGCGGCTTGGTCGGATTGACCTCGATCTTCCCCGGGCGCGGCGCGCTGTGATAGACGAGCGCGCCTGACCTCAGGTCATCGGAGATGTTGCTGGCCATTCTCGTGTTCCCCCAGGTTGTTCCTGTATTGCTTCACGTGGCTTCTTGTCGGTTGCGGCAGGATGCGGTCAGGCAGCGTCGGGCAGACGCACGGTCGTATTGCCTTCCTGGAAGTTCCGCATCTCCAGTTTCCAGGTCTTGCCCGGCCAATGCAGTGTCAGTCGCCGCTGCCGACCTTCGTAGACCGCCGTGTAGAGTGTGCCGAATCCCTGGTTGAAGGCGAAGGAATAAAGTGGCGGGCGCAGGAAGGCCGACACGAAGCGGCTGGACGATTCGACGTGCAGGGTCAGCCGTTGCAGCAGGAAACGTTCCCGCTCCACGGTTGCGGTGAAACGGGCATGGCTGGCCCATTCGACCTTTTCCTGGTGGTTGGTCGCGACCGCGGCGTGGGTGACGATGGCCGGACGGTCAGGCGCCATGTGCACGGTCACGTAGCGGCGCTTTGCATCCACGGCGGTGACATTGTAGCTCATGTGGGTCGGTATGCGCGCCAGCGCCGCCGCGGCCTCGTCCGCCGTGTTGCAGGTCTGCAGCACGTAGCGCAGGATCAGCGGCACGCCGAAGCCGTCCCCCACGACCTGGCGGCCGCCGAAGGTGAGGGACAGGGCAAGCCCGGCATCGTTGATGCCGTCCACCAGCCCGAACAGCCCGTCGGTCATGCCCATGACGGTCCGGCCCTGCCACTCGGTTCGCAGGACAACGCTGTCGAAGGCATAGGGACTGTAATCGTAGTTGCGC
>CAJYBQ010000052.1 GCA_913064755.1 uncultured Alphaproteobacteria bacterium | reverse complement strand
CCTGGCCGAGGCGGGCGTAGGTCTGCCCCGGTGGTTCCAGGGGGTGCTCGAAACGCCCCTCTTGGCCCCGCCAGCCCTTTGTTCCCGCCACCTGCAGCGCGAATACCTCCATGCTGTCGAAGTGGCTCGGGAACGCCTGGCGACCCGCCTGGCTGCAATAGGCATTGCAGGTCACTTCCGCGCCGAGGCCCATCTCCAGCGCGCTGGCCGCGGCACGGATGCCCGGTGTCAGTGTCTCGACGAGATCGGCAACGACCGTGGCGCCCCTGGCCATCCATTCCTGCACGCGCGTGAAATCGGGGCGCAGCACCATCAGGTCGTCGCGGCCCAGCGTGCGGCTGCAGTAATCCTCCGGCGGTATCGTTTCCCGGTCGAGCACCAGCCGAAGCGTGCTGCCGGTCCACAAGGCGGTCATGTCGAGCAGCGAATCGAATTCCTCCCAGCTGCAGACCTGTCTTGCCCTGGCCGGGGTGCCCTGGATGTGGATCGGTTTGTTCCGGAATGTCTCGCGGACGAAATCCGCCGGTTCGACAGGTGCGAGCAGGCTCGCGAAGGTAGTGCGCGTCTTGTTCATTTTTTGCCGTTTCTTTGCGCCGACTGTCAGGTCAGGGTAACATGCCGTTACACGACAGGCGAGCGTGACGGGGGTCTCCGGGACACCAGCGCCGCCGTCCGCCTTGGGAGGATTTTCATGACTGCAACCGTCTCACGCCATCCTAGCGCCCGACCCGACGGCATCACGGCCGAGGAATGGCAGGCGCGTCTCGACCTCGCGGCCTGCTATCGCCTGATCCACATGTTCGGCATGGACGACCTGATCTACACCCATATCTCCGCCCGCGTGCCGGGGCCGGAGGAGCATTTCCTGATCAACGGCTTCGGCCTGCTGTACGAGGAAATCACCGCCTCCAACCTCGTGAAGGTGGATATCGAGGGCAATATCCTCTCGGACAGCGAATGGGGCATCAACCCGGCGGGCTATGTCATTCACAGCTGCATTCATCGCGAGATGCCGGAAATCGCCTGCGTGCTGCATACCCATACCGTTGCCGGTACCGGCGTCTCGGCACAGGAAGGCGGCCTGCTGCCCCTGACGCAGACGTCCATGCTGTTCTCGGGTGCCGTTGCCTATCACGACTATGAAGGCGTCGCCCTGCGGGAAGAAGAGCAGGCGCGGATGCTGGCCGACATGGGTGACAAGCGCATCATGATCCTGCGCAACCACGGCCTGCTGACCATGGGCGAGACGGTGCAGGAAGCCTTCCTGATGATGTACTACATGGAACAGTCCTGCCGCATGCAGGTCGCCGCCCAGTCCGGCGGTGGCAAGCTGACCATCCCGTCGGAAGAAGTGCAGAATTACGTGCGGGAGGCGGCATCCGGTGGCTTCGGCGCAGGCATCGGCCAGCGGGAGTTCGCGGCACTGGTCCGTCGCCTCGACCGGCAGGATACGAGCTGGCGCGAATGACACTGGCCGACCGCATACCCGGTTGCGGCTTCCGTGCCGCGGCTCTGAGTTTCGGCCTCTGGGCCGGAATCATAGCCGCGTTCGGTGCCGGAACGGGTGGCGGTGCGGCACTGGCTCAGGACAATCGCGGGGAGATATTCGGCGATCACACGGTCGCCGGGAACGCGGGTGCGGGCACCGGCCGGGCGTCTTCCAATGACGGCAAGGATGCCTTGCTGGACGAATTGCGAACGCTGGTGGACGAGGCGGAGAAGGCACGTGCTGCCGACCCGCGCTTCATCCGCGATCTGCGCCAGCTTCTTGAACGGCATGACGGCCCCGAGTTCGAACTGCTGGTCCGTGACACCTTCGAGGACGGTGACTTTTCCAGCTCGCCATCCTGGCAGGTGACGCAGGGGGCGTTCCGGATCGGGCGCTATGGCGGGCTGATTTCGGAGGTCATGCCTGTGCCTGTCACGCCGCAGCAGGACAGCACTGGTCGCGGCGGCAGCGAGGCGGAAGCGGTCGTGCGCCTGTTCGGCCAGATCCTGGGCGCGCAGGGCAGCAACCGGCAGCAGGACAGTACCGCCACGCAGGCGGAGGTGCCGCCCGACCCGGCACTGATCTACCTGGTCCAGCCAATCAGCAATGCGTTCGAGGTGCTGGCCCGCCTGGAAAGCGACCCGGATGCCGGTGGCACGGTCGAACTCGGCGTGTTCCAGGGGCAGCAGGGGCGGTCGGGCTATCGGGTCGTGTTCGGTGCGAAAGGGGAGGCCCGGCTGATCAGGGTCGGGCGGGAAGTGAAGGTGCTGGCGCGCGCTCCCTTCACCCTGCCGGGGCTGGAGGACGGCTGGCGCAACCCGGGGTATGTCCTGGCCTGGCGCCGGGATCAGCGCGGGCGGATGCTGGTGCTGGTTGATGACAAGCCCTTGTTCGATGTCACCGATACCGCGTTCCGCGATCGGTTCGATGGTTTGAGGCTGCGCAACATTCGCGGGCGTCATGCCTTGCAGGCGGTGGAGGTCTACGGCCAGAAATGACCCATCGGGTTCCTGCAGGTACCCGGTGGCGGTACCTTCGACTGCTGGTCTTCCCGGCCGTTCTGCTGGGAGCCCTGGTGGTGCTGGTCCTGCCCGCGGCACATGCCGGGAAGCCACTGGACCTGCGCGACCTGTCGGTTGACGTGCAGCGGTCGCTGATGGCGGCCTGCGGCATCGATGATGGCCGCATCCTGCAGCGCCACGTCCCGTGTCTCAGCCATCACGCAGCGGCCTGGCGACGGCTGGTGTGCAAGCCCGACCTCCCGCCCTCTGCACCGCCGGCACAGGAGGCGCCGCGGCGAGGCGCGCGGTCCCATGGCCAGCGGTGCGCGGGCCGGGCGGGGTGGTGGCCGGCTGCGGCCGCGCCGATACGCGACTGGTCGAGGGTGCGCGTGTGCCGCTTCGGCGCGTCCAGCCCCTCGATCAGGCTGCGGTCCCAGTTGTAGATCGCGCCGTTGTTGTGAAACGCGCCGCCGCCCTCATGCTGCCAGGCCCCCGTCACGGCGGCGATGGACGCCGCCGCATGCATGTTCACCGCGCCATTGCGTCCGCGGGTGAAACCATAGCCCAGGCGGAAGAACGTGCGCGGTGTCGTACCCACCAGCCTGGCGAAAGCCTCGATCTCCTCCACCGACAGGCCCGTGATCTCCGCGGCCCATTCCGGCGTCCTGGTCTGCAGATGCGCCTCCAGCCCCGCCGGATCATCGGTGTATTTCGCCATGTATTCCCGGTCGGCATGGCCATCCCTGAACAGCACGTGCATCACGGCGCAGGCCAGCGCACCGTCACTGCCGGGACGCAGCACAAGCCCCATGTCGGCCTGGTCGATCGTGCCATTGCGATAGACGTCGATGGCGACGATCTTCGCGCCACGTTCCTTCCGTGCCTTCATCGCGTGGGTCATGACGTTGACCTGGGTGTTCACGGCATTGGTGCCCCAGATGACGACGCAGTCGGATTTCGCCATCTCGCGCGGATCCGCCCCGGCCAGCTTCCCCGTGCCGGTGATATAGCCGGCAAACGCCAGCGACGTGCAGAACGTGCCATACATCCGGCTGTAGCCCATGGCGTGTCGCAGCCGGTTGATGCCGTCCCGCATCACCAGCCCCATGGTCCCGGCATAGAAGTACGGCCAGACGGACTCGGCCCCGAACTCGCGCTCCGCCGCCTGGATGCCTTCGACCGCTGCCGTCATCGCCTCTTCCCAGGTCGCCTGGCGGAACTCGCCGGATCCCTTCGGCCCGGTGCGGATCATCGGGTGCATCAGCCGGTCCGGGTGATGCACCCGCTCGGCATAGCGGGCAACCTTGGCGCAGATGACGCCGTCGGTGTAACTGTTGTCCTTGGCCCCGCGAATGCGGCCGATCCGTTCCGGCGTCAGAACCTCCACCTCCAGCGCACAGGTGGACGGGCAATCATGCGGACAGGCGGAATACGCCAGTTTCACCGGTGCGTTCATCGATCAATCTCCTTGCCCGACGGGCCGAATGCGACGTTCGACCGGCAGCATAGACCTGAAACCGGGGCCTTTGAAGCCGCCGGATTCGCGCTGTCGATCGGCCTGCGCAGGTTGCCGTGTTCGTTCAGTCCGTCTTGCGCTGGGCAAAGGTCCGTTCCAGCGTCGTCCGCCGGTCCTCCGCCTTCAGCACGTCATCGGGGCGATAGTTCAGCATGCGCAGGTACCGCCGCGTGATCGCGCCATCGACAACGTCCACGTCGAAGATGTTCAGCGCCGCCGTGTCCTGTTCATAGGCATACATCGTCGACAGCCCGCCCCCGGTAAGCCAGGACAGGATCGCCCGGTTGGTGCCCCCATGCGCGACGATCAGCATGGATTCCCAACCGTCCTGCACCAGCACGCTCTCTATGCCTCGGGTCACGCGGGCATAGAAGTCGGCATAGGCCTCCCCGCGGGCGAAACGCGCACCGGGCTTTGCCGCGTGTTCCATCGAATAGACGAATTCGTTGATCGCCTCCGCCCTTGTCATCAGGTCGGTCGCGCCGGACTTGATCTCCCGCAGGTCGGGCACAACGCCGAGTTCCGGCGCGGCGCGGCCACCAAGCGCGCCCTCCGCCGTCTGCCGGGTGCGCAGCAGGCCGGTGCAATAGGCCAGGTCGAACTTCGTGTCGGCCAGCAGCTCACCCATCATCCGGGCCTGGTCCAGACCGCGCTCCGTCAGCGGCACCAGGTCAGGGTCGGCGACACGCATCCCCGCATCGTCGTAATAGCGCACGTCGCCGTGCCGCATCAGGTACACGCGGCGTCGGTTCGCTGCCGGATTGTCCATGTTCACTCTCCCCAGGATGTTCGGTCGGCAGTCCCGATGACCTCCATCGGTGCCGCCGTCGTGTCAGACATGTAATTCGGTTGCGCTTCAGGACCCGACCTTCAGCGTGCTCACCAGGCCTTCGAGCGTCGCCATGGCGGACAGCGGCGTCAGCTTGCCGGTCGCGGCATTGCCGGGTGACGGCACCCCCGCGATCTCCATGCGGAACCAGGTGCTGTCGGCATCGACCTCGATCACGTGGGTGTTGCGGGTGACACCCGGGTCCGCCCAGATCTCGTAGCGGGTACGATCCAGGCCGATTCCGGCCAGGGCGAGCG
Organism: uncultured Alphaproteobacteria bacterium; assembly: GCA_913064755.1. Taxonomy (GTDB): domain Bacteria; phylum Pseudomonadota; class Alphaproteobacteria; order Minwuiales; family Minwuiaceae; genus Minwuia. The sequence goes on along the minus strand of CAJYBQ010000052.1, from coordinate 7,465 downwards.
CGACGGAGACATTGACGTTGGCCGGGAACTTCTGCGCCGCATCCCGTACCGGCCCCTCGTAGAGCTTCATCGGCGCCGCCAGCCCGTTCAGGTCGATGCCCTGCTCTATGACGTAGGGCGTGTTGATCAACCCGGCGGGGGGCTTGCGCGTCATCATGGTGACGGATCGGACGTCGCCCTTGGCTGCGGCACGCACGGCATCGAGCCCCAGGATGGCGCCGGTCGGGATCACGATCCGCGCGCCGCTGGCCTCCGCCAGGTCAACCAGATCCATGTGCAGGATCAGTTGCGTCACGGTCAGCGGCACGAAGATCAGTCCCTGCCGCAGCACCTTCTCCGCCAGCGGGCGAAACAGGGCCGGCGGCAGGCCTTCGACCACCACGTCGGCGCCATCGCAGATGGCGTCCAGGTCACGAATCTTCGGCCGCGTGGAAAAATCGGCCATGCGGGTCGCGGCCGCTGCCCGGTCCCGCGCGCTGACCGCGTGCAGCGCCAGGCGCGGTTGCCCCTGGTCCAGCCAGCGGGCGAGCGGCAGACCGACGGCACCAAGCCCGGCAACCGAGACTTTCAGCGGATGGTCAGGAACGTTCTGCATGGCGTCAGGGCCCCTCGATCAACGGCTCAGGCACCCACGACGCCCGCCTTGCGCAACAGCGCCCCGCGCCGTCCGCCCTCATTATGGGCCAGGCAGATCGCGGCCGCCAGCGCGTCGGCAGCATGTTCGTTGGCGATCACGGCCCCGGGCAGCAGGGTCTTCACCATCAGGTGAATCTGTTCCTTGGCCGCATGACCGGTACCGACCACGGCCTTCTTGATCGCGTTGGGAGCATATTCCGTTACCGGCAGCCCGTTCAGCGCCGCCACCAGCAGGGAGACCCCGCGTGCCTGCCCCAGCTTCAGCGTGGAAACCGGGTTCTTGTTGACGAATGTCTCCTCCACCGCCGCGATGTCGGGCTGCCAGTCGGCAATGACCTGCTGAATGCCGTCGTGCAGCTGCCGCAGCCGCGTGGCGAGGTCATCCTTCGCGTTCGACGCAATCGCCCCGTCCGCCACCCAGCTGAGCCGGTTGCCGCGCTGGTCCACGATGCCCCAGCCGGTAAAGCGCAGGCCGGGGTCGAGGCCGATCAGTCGGGTGGTTTGCAAATGCCGTCTCCCAGGGTTGCGAATCACCCGGACAGAGTGACACAGACCCACGCAGGTTTCACTTTCGTTCCTGCCCTGATAACCTGACTCCATTGCAGATCACCAGACAAGCAGGTCGCCCGTGGCAGAGACAGCACCACACTTCGATTTCCGCTTGCGACCCTATCGGTCGCTGGGTCCGCGCGGCTTCCTTGTCGTCATGGGACTGATCGGCGGTGTCAGTTTCATCACCGGCGTGCTGTTCATGCTGAAAGGGGCCTGGCCGGTCTTCGGCTTCCTCGGCCTCGACGTGGCGCTGGTCTGGTTTGCCTTCCGCCGCAGCTACCGCGCCGGCAGGGCAGAGGAGCGGCTGTCCATCCACGACGGCGACCTGGTGATCCGCCGGGTGCATCCCGATGGTCGCCAGCAGGTCTGGCGCTTCCCGGCCTACTGGGCGCGGGTCGACCTGGCACCCCATCACAGCGGCGACAACGAACTGACCATCGGCAGCCACGGTCACCGCGTGACGATTGCCAGCTTCCTCTCCCCCGATGAACGGGTTGACCTGGCCGCCGCGCTGCAGGACGCCATTCGGGACTGGCGCAACCATCGCCCGGCCTGACCGGGGCGATCCTTCCTGCGGGCGAACGGCCTTCCCGGCCTGTTCCAGAATGCTGATCTGACGGAACCGTGACGGCTCGTCGCTGCTTCAGTCCTGCGGCTCCAGCGGCCAGACACCATCGGCGATGATGCGCAGGGCCAGTGGCCCGTTGATGCGATCCATGCACCAGAAACCGCCCCGTCCCCAGACATCGGCCTCCGCCATGGCCGCGATGTGGCCGAAATCGGCCTTGGCGACCATGGTCAGGCAGAGCATCCGCTCCCCCCGCGACATGGGGAAGTCATCGACCTCCACCCGCGCAAGCACGCCGTTGTCGGCAATCGCCTGCCCGAAGGCCAGCCAGTTGGTGAATGCGTCCGGGGACACCTGGAAGAACCGCTCGATCGCGGGTGTCGCGTCGCAGGCGGCCCGGTAGAGGGCGCGGCTGTCGGGATGCACGGCATTTTCCGACTGGCTCATGCGCTCCGCCCCTCTGCATGGAAGACATAGCCCAGCAGGTTCATCAGCACCTGCGCGGCAAGGAACGCGGTCGTGCCGTCACGGTCATAGTCCGGCGCGACCTCCACCAGGTCCATGCCGACCACCTGCCCCCTGGCCGTCAGCCCCTGCAGGAACTCCAGTATCTCGTAGTAGAGGAAGCCACCGTGGCTTGGCGTGCCGGTGCCGGGCGCGATGGAGGGGTCGAAGCCGTCTATGTCCATGGTGATGTAATACCGCGCACCCGCGGGCACCCTCTGCAGCACCCCCTCCGGCCCCAGCGCCCGGAACTGCCGGACCGACAGGATGTCCGACCCGGCGGCACGGGCGGCGGCATAGTCTTCGCGGTTCGACGAGGAGACGTTGCGGATGCCCAACTGGCTGAAGCCCGTCACATGCGCCATCTCCGACGCGCGGCGCAGCGGGTTGCCATGGCCGTAGCGCACGCCATGCCTTTCATCGACGAAATCCAGATGCGCATCGATGTGGATGATGTGGACCGGCGGCTGGTCATCGAAGGCCCGGATGCAGGGAATATGCACGGAATGGTCGCCGCCCAGGGTCACCGGCATCGCCCCGGCAGCCAGGATGGCACGAACACCCGTCTCGATATTGTCGTGGCTCGCCATGGTGTCGGTGTGGATGATGTCCGCATCACCGATATCCACGATCCGCACCTTGTCCACCGGCAGATAGGTCACGTCGTCCTCATGATCATACGCCCCGCCATGACCGAAGGAGAACAGGGTCGAGGCCTCCCGGATCGCCCGGGGCCCGAACCGGGCACCGGCGCGGTATTGCGTTCCCATGTCGAACGGCGCGCCCAGTATCGCCACGTCGGCGTCGATCGCGTCCCAGTCGAGACACATGGGTTGCTTGCCGAATGTGCAGATGCCGACGAAGGGCAGGTCGAGGCGACCGCTGTCGTAGGTATTGCTGGTCATGGTCGGTCCTGTTCCCGGTTGCTGCTGATCGCCGCGCTTATCCTTGCGTGGCTGACCGCCTCGCCGCAAGTCGCCGTTGCGGATGCGCAGGCTGACCCGGCAGCCCTGGTCCAGGCCGGAAATGGCGTCGACGTTGCCATCGTGCTGGCCATCGACGCGTCCGCCAGCGTCGACGCGCAGGAATACCTGCTGCAGATGGGCGGCGTGGCCCGTGCCATCAGCGACCCGGCGATACTGGCCGTTGTCGCGGCAGGCCGACACCGGGCCATCGGCCTGAGCGTCGTGACCTGGTCGGGTGCGCATGACCAGACCGTGCTGCTGCCCTGGACCCGCATCGATGGCGCAGCGACCGCCCGTCGCGTGACCGCGCAACTGCTGGCCGCCCCCAGGGTCTACACCACCGGGGGGACCGCCATCGGGGCGGCGTTGAGCTATTCACTGCTGCTGTTCGATCAACTGCCGTGGGCCAGCCCGCGCCGGGTCATCGACGTATCCGGCGACGGCCGCAACAACCACCCACCGCTGATCCGCAGCCTGAAACCGGAGGCCGAGCGCCGTGGCGTCGTCGTCAATGGCCTGCCGGTGACCGACAATGACAGCGGCCTGGCCCGTTACTATCGCGACGTGGTGATCACGGGCTTCGGGGCCTTCACCGTTCCCACCCACAGCTTCGAAACCTTTCCTGAAGCATTTCGCGTCAAGCTGATGCGCGAGATCCGGGGCGGCCCCATGGTGTCCCTGCTTCCCTGAAAACTGGGCCTTGCCCATGGGCACCGTTCCGCCTATCAAGGGCGAATTGCTGCGGTGCAACAAATTTCATGGCGTCTTGCCCGCCCGACGAAGCCGCCCGTTCTCAGTCTGACCAACTGACCTGCCCCGCCCGACACGCCGTCGCGCGGCCCCTGCTGGAGATATTCCTTGAACCCGGACATGCTGCTGCGCCGGCGTTCCGAAGGGTTTGGCAACATCCGCGGCGACATCCGCGCCGGACTGGTGGTTGCGCTGGCCCTGATCCCCGAGGCCATTGCATTCTCCATCATCGCCGGTGTCGATCCGAAGGTCGGGCTGTTCGCGTCATTCTCCATCGCCGTCATCACGGCCATCGTCGGTGGCCGCCCGGGCATGATCTCCGCCGCCACGGCGGCGACGGCGGTTCTGATGATCACGCTGGTCCGCGAACACGGACTGCAGTACCTGCTGGCGGCCACGGTGCTGGCCGGGTTGCTGCAGATCATCGCGGGCGCATTGCGGCTGGGGTCCGTCATGCGCTTCGTCTCCCGCTCCGTCATGACCGGTTTCGTCAATGCGCTGGCCATCCTGATCTTCATGGCGCACTTGCCGGAACTGATCGGGGTGCCCTGGATGACTTACGTGATGGTTGCCGCCGGCCTGGCCATCATCTACCTGCTGCCACGCCTGACACGGGCGATCCCGTCGCCGCTGGTGTGCATCGTCGCCCTGACCTCCGTGACCCTGACCTTCGACATGGACCTGCGGACCGTTGGCGACATCGGGGAGCTGCCCTCGACACTGCCGATCTTCCTGCTGCCCGACATTCCGCTGACCCTGGAGACCCTGCTGATCATCCTGCCCTATTCGGCAGCAGTGGCCACCGTGGGCCTGCTGGAATCGCTGATGACGGCCTCCATCGTCGACGAACTGACGGACACCACCAGCAACAAGAACCGCGAGTGCATCGGCCAGGGCGTGGCCAACACGGCCACCGGCTTCATCGGCGGCATGGCCGGCTGCGCCATGATCGGCCAGTCGATCATCAACGTGAAATCGGGCGGTCGCGGGCGGTTGTCGTCGCTATGTGCCGGCGTTTTCCTGCTCATCCTGGTCGTCGTGCTGGGGGACTGGGTCAGCATCATTCCCATGGCCGCGCTGGTCGCGATCATGATCATGGTCTCCATCGGAACCTTCAGCTGGTCGTCGTTGCGCAACCTGCGCGAACACCCCGGATCATCCTCCATCGTGATGCTGGCGACGGTGATCACGGTGGTCTTCACCCACAACCTGGCCATCGGCGTGCTGATCGGCGTCCTGCTGTCGGGCATCTTCTTTGCCTGGAAGATCGCCCAGATATTCCGCGTCACCTCGACCCTGTCGGAGGATGAAACCCATCGCACCTACCTGGTGCAGGGCCAGCTGTTCTTTGCCTCTGTTGATGATTTCACGGCGTCCTTCGACTTCAAGGAAGCCCTCGATCGCGTGACCATCGACGTCAGTCGGGCGCATATCTGGGACATCTCGTCGGTTGCCGCGCTGGACATGGCGGTCCTCAAGTTCCGCCGCGAAGGGGCTGAAACCGAGGTGATCGGCCTGAACGAGGCCAGCGAGACAATCGTCGACCGGCTGGGCATTCACGACAAACCCGACGCGATCGATCGCCTGATGGGCCATTGAGTGTAGGGTTGACGATCGACGAAGAACAAAAAAGCGGAATCGACTGGGGAGTGACAATCAGATGACCAGGCTGTTGGCCTTGATCGACGGATCGGTTTATTCGCAGAGCGTCTGCGATCATGCGGCCTGGGTAGCGGAGCGCACGCAAGCCTCCGTCGACCTGCTGCATGTTCTCGGGCGCCGCAACATCTCCAGCGCCCCGGCGGACCTGTCCGGCAGCATCAACGCCGATGCCAAGGAACACCTGCTGGAGGAACTCGCCAATCTGGACCAGCAACAGGCAAAGCTGTCACAACAGCGGGGCCGGATCCTGCTGGATGAAGCCAAGGCACGGCTGACCGCCGCGGGGATTGCCGACGTCACGGGCAAGCTGCGCCACGGCGACCTGATCGAGAACCTGCTGGACTGCGAATCGGATGCCGACCTGGTGATGATCGGCAAGCGCGGCGAAGGTGCGGATTTCGCCAGGCTGCACCTGGGGTCCAACCTGGAACGCGTGGTCAGGGCCAGCAAGAAGCCGATCATGGTCACGTCCCGCGCCTTCAAGCCGGTCAACAGCCTGCTGATAGCCTTCGACGGCGGTGAAAGTGCCATGAAGGCCGTGCGCCACATCGCCCACGGCACCCTGTTCCCCGGCACCGTCTGTCACCTGCTGACGGTCGGCACCCGCAACGACGAGAGCGACCGGAACCTCGACAACGCCGCCGGTATCCTGCGCAAGGCCGGGTACGAGGTCGAGGCCGGCACGCGCCCCGGTCAGCCCGACAAGGTCATCGCCAACAAGATCGAGATCGAGAAGATCGACCTGCTGGTCATGGGCGCCTATGGCCATTCCCGCATCCGCAGCCTGATCATCGGCAGCACCACCAGCGAGATGATCCGGTCCTGCCTCGTCCCCGTGATGCTGTTCCGCTGACGCGTACTGCCGGGGTCATCGTGAAATGTTGCGTGAACCCCGTCCTGGGGAACGGGCGGGTGGCAAGGGTTCGGACGGGGCCTCAGCCTTGCCTCTCGGCAATCACGGCCAGGAAGGCATCGGCGAACTTCTCCAGCTTGCTGGCACCGACGCCGTGGATCTCGCCGAACGCCGACACGTTCCCCGGGCGGCGGCTGGCCAGTTCCACCAGCGTGGCATCATGGAAGATGACGTAGGGCGGCACACCGCGGGCGCGGGCCAGTGACAGGCGCACTTCCTTCAGCGCCTGCAGCAGGTCCTGGCCTTCCTCGTCCAGCGCATCCTCCGCCGGTTTGCGGGACCTGCGGCTGCCCTTCTCACCCATGCCTGCCTTCAGGATATCGGTCCGCAATTGCAGCGTGTCCTCCCCCTTCAACAGGGCATGCCCGCGCGGCGTCACGGTCAGGCCACCGAAGCGGTCGGCATCGTTCGCCAGGAACCCGGCGGCAGCAAGCTGGCGAATGATGGCCCGCCACTCCGCCCTCTTGCGGTTCTTGCCGATCCCGAAGGTTGACAGCTGATCATGCCCGAAGGACGTGATCTTCGGCGTCGCCTTGCCCAGCAGGGTGTCGGCGATATGCACGGCGCCGAAGCGCTCCCCCGTCTGCAGCACGGTCGACACGACCTTCTGGCCCAGGTCGGTACCATCGACCAGGGTCGGCGGGTTCTGGCAGATGTCGCAGTTGCCGCAGCCGTTGGTGAAGGACGGGGCGGAGTTGAAGTAGCGCAGCAGGTAGCCCTGTCGGCACTCTCGCCCGGACGCCAGGCGCATGACGTCGCCGAGCAGGTCGTCGTTCACGTCCCTGCGGCGCTTGAGGTAGTCCCAGTCGACGCGCAGGTCGCGGGTGCGCGCGAAGTCCTGCACGGCGATCCAGTCGAAGCCGTCGCGGGTGCCGAAGTCGATGTGGCCGCCGCGCTGGAGCTGGCGCATCGCGG
>CAJYBQ010000051.1 GCA_913064755.1 uncultured Alphaproteobacteria bacterium | reverse complement strand
GTACGCGGTGCGCGATAAGACGGCGGAGGAGGCACCGTCCAACACCGGGCCGTCGGAAGACCAGCCGCGAGCGCTGGCGGACGCGCCGTCACCTGTTCGTCGAACGCCGGTTCAGTCGACGCAGGCGTCGGGACAGGTGCTGGGAGCCAAGGGTCTTCGGCCTCTGCCCGGTGCCATCGTGACCTTCGTGACCGAGGGCGGGTCTTTGGCCACGGTCCACACTCGCGGCGCTTCGGCCCAGCTCGCGGTGGCGGTCGCCGACGACGAGGGCTCATGGACGCTGCCGGGGTTGGAGCCGGGACGCTATCGGGCGACCGCGACCGCGCCTGGGCATCTCCCCGCTCAGCTCCGCGGGTTGCGAGTCTCCTCGACCCAGGAGCTTCGCGAGGTCCGGTTCGAACTCGTCGCCGGCGGGCTTCCGGTGTCCGGGGTCGTCTCGGACATCGGCGGTGGCCCGGTCGCCGGGGCGACGGTGCACGCAAAGGCATCGCGAGGGCTTCCAGTCGCAGCGCTGACCGACGAGGACGGGCGCTACAAGCTCCAGCTTCCGCCGGGTCGTCACGAGCTGAGCGTCTGGGACCTCGACTATCAAGAGGCTTCGGCGCGGATCGATGTGCGGGGCCAGGGCAGCGGCGTCGAGTTGGTCTTCGAGCAGCCGGGCGAGGCGACGTTCCCCGTGTCCTGCATCGTGGTCAAGCGCGGTGGCATGGTCGTGTTCTGTGCCGGCACCACCGGCTACAACCTGACCATGGACGCGCGCTTTGTCTGGATGCGTCAGAAGCGGATCCAGGGCAGCCATTTCGCCAACCTGAAGCAGGCCAGCCAGGCCAACCAGATGGTGATCGAACGCCGCGTCGACCCCTGCATGTCCGAGGTCTTCTCGTGGGACGACATTCCGCGCGCCCACATGAAGATGCAGGCCAACGAGCACAAGCCCGGCAACATGGCCGTGCTGGTGTCCTCGCGCCTGCCCGGCCTGCGCACCATCGAGGACGCGATCGAGGCCGGCAACGGCTGAGACACGGCCCCGACACTGCCCGGCCCCGGCCCCGGTCCGACCTGATCGGGGTCTGCGGCCGACCGGGATCACCATCCTGATCCCCTGCGGGACACCGGCACCGGCGCACACCTTCCGTGCGCGCCGGTGCGGTATCTTGTTCAGGCATGCCACAGGCAGTTTCATCGCCCGTGGCGCTGGCCTATAACTCGGCCATCATCTGACCCTGTTTTTTCCGGGAGGCTACCCATGCCCGATTCCGCCCCTGTCCTGAGTGCCACCGACGAATCCCCCGTCCTGTCCGATCTGCTGCGCCTGTGCCACGGCGCGCTGGACGCGGCCGACCGCTACAAGCAGGTGGCGATCAACTCGGTCGCCGGCCTGGTCCGCAACGACGAGGGCCGGATCGACACGAAGCTGCTGGAGGTCAACCAGTATGCCAGCCACGGCCTCGCCTGGGTCGCGACCTACGTGGAAAGCCTTCGTGAACTGCTGAACTGGGCCAACCGGCTGGACGCCGAAGGCAAGCTGGGCGAGCTGGAGCGGCTGATGCTGCAGGCCGGTTTCGGCGAATACCTGGCGCAGCTGGGCAACGGCATCCCGATGAACCAGGGGGAGGTCGTCCGGCCGCAGGACCTGAACATCGACATGACCCAGGTACAGCGCCTCGGCACGCCGGAAGTGCGCCGCCTGATCTTCAACGGCAATACGGCGGCCGTCCGCGCCCGTATCGCCACCCTGCTGGACAATGCGCTGGAGACCGGCAACTTCGGTGATCCGGGGCTGGACGAGACCTACGGCATGGTCCGCGACCAGTTCCGCAAGTTCGCCGACGACAAGGTCGCGCCGTTTGCCCACAAGTGGCACCTGGACAATGAACTCATCCCCATGGAAGTGGTGAAGGAGATGGGTGAACTGGGCGTCTTCGGCCTGACCGTGCCGGAGGAATACGGCGGACATGCCATGGGCAAGATGGCCATGTGCGTCGTCTCGGAGGAACTCTCGCGCGGCTACATCGGTGTCGGTTCCCTCGGCACCCGGTCCGAGATCGCGGCGGAACTGCTGCTGACCGGCGGTACCGAGGAACAGAAGCAGCGCTGGCTGCCGGGCATCTGCTCCGGCGAGATCCTGCCGACGGCGGTGTTCACCGAGCCCAATACCGGTTCCGACCTGGCATCGCTGCGCACCCGCGCGGTGAAGGACGGTGACAGCTATCGCATCACCGGCAACAAGACCTGGATCACCCACGCGGCGCGCGCCGACGTGATGACGGTCCTGGCCCGGACCAACCCCGACGAGCCGGGCTATCGCGGCCTGTCCATGTTCTTCGCGCCGAAACCCCGGGGCGAGGAAGGCAACCAGTTCCCCGCCGAGGGCATGAGCGGTGGCGAGATCGAGGTGCTGGGCTATCGCGGCATGCGCGAGTACGAACTCGGCTTCGACAATTTCGAGGTCGGTGCCGACAACCTGCTGGGTGGCGAGGAAGGCAACGGCTTCAAGCAGCTGATGGCCACCTTCGAATCCGCCCGCATCCAGACCGCGGCCCGCGCCATCGGCGTGGCCCAGAACGCCATGGAAACCGGCATGCGCTATGCCAAGGACCGGGTCCAGTTCGGTCGCCCGATCTATGAATTCCCGCGTGTCCACGGCAAGGTCGCCTGGGCGGCGGTGGAAACCATGATCGCGCGTCAGCTCACCTATTTCTCCGCCCGTACCAAGGACGAAGGTCGTCGCTGCGACCTGGAAGCGGGGATGGCCAAGCTGCTGGGCGCCCGCGTTGCCTGGGCCAATGCCGACAATGCGCTGCAGAGCCATGGCGGCAACGGCTTCGCGCTGGAATATGACATCAGCCGTATTCTCTGCGACGCCCGTATCCTGAACATCTTCGAAGGTGCCGGCGAAATTCAGGCCCAGGTCATCGCCCGCCGCCTGCTGGAAGGCGCCAACTGATCCGGCGCTGACCGGCTCCATCCGGTTTCTGCCGGTTCCCCCCGGGTCGAGGCCCCGGGGGACCTGTCCTCACGCGCCGCCCGGGGCTGCAGGGCATGGATGCCGGACCGCCCGCTGCCGGACCGGCCTGATCACGCTCGGCGCGCGCATCTCCGCGTTGGACCCCGAAACAGGAACGGCGCGCCGGGATCATGTCCTGACGCGCCGTACATGTTCTGGATCGCAGGCCGCGGGGGCCGTTGAATGCTAGTCGCGGAAGCTCGGGTCGATCCGGTCGAGCTTGCGCAGCAGGCCCGGCCAGTCACGACCGCCCAGCGGGGCAAATTTCTCGAACTGCTGCGCGGTGTGCTCGCAGACTTCCTCGCTCGGCATCTCCAGTTCGACACCGCCGGACAGGGCGTCGATCTGCGACTGGCAGGATTTCTCCAGGTAGGCCAGCACGTTGAATGCCTCGGCAATGGATTCACCCACCGACAGCAGGCCGTGGTTGCGCAGGATCATCGCCTTGTTGGTGCCCAGGTGGCCGATCAGCCGTTCCCGTTCCGAATGGTCCAGCGCCACGCCCTCGTAGGGGTGGTAGGACAGGCGCTTGTAGAACCGCAGCGCCGTCTGGTTCAGCGGCAGCAAGCCGTCCTTCTGCGCAGAGATCGCCATGCCCGCGCGGGTATGCGTATGGGCAACGGAGAAGACGTCTTCCCGGCCCGACAGCACGGCGGAATGGATGGTGTAGCCCGCCTGGTTGACCGGGTAGTCACCCTGCATCAGGACATTGCCTTCGTAATCCAGCTTCACCAGGCTGGATGCCGTGATCTCGTCGAAGAACAGGCCATGCGGGTTCAGCAGGAAGGCATCCTCGCCCGGGACGCGGGCGGACAGGTGCGTGGCGGTCAGGTCGTCCCAGCCGTAGAGGGCGACCAGGCGGTAGAAGGCGGCCAGGTCGACGCGGACCGCCCATTCCTCTGCCGCGACCTTCGATCGGATCGATTTCACGATTGGTGCATTGTCAGGCATCTTGCTTCGCTCCCCGTTTCGCGCATGGCGTCTTGTGATTTCATCATCATTGCGCACGCTGGTCACGCACTTTACCGCGCAAACTGACGCAACGGCAGGGCACTGACAAGTGTCGATGACGCAGGCGTTCCATCCATGGTTCGCATTCCCGGGGCAGTACTCTATTCTGGCCTCAATCTTATCGGGGAGGGAGATCATCATGAAAGTCATGCAGTTTTCGCGCTTTGGCGTGCCGCACGAGGTTGTCGAACTGGTGGACGTGGAAGCGCCGGGCGCGCCGGGTCCGGGGCGGGGGAATGTCGATGTGCTGGCCAGCCCGATCAATCCCGCCGACCTGTTGAACATGGAAGGGCGCTACGGGGCGGAGCAACCGGCACTGCCCATGACACAGGGCGCGGAAGGTGTTGGCCGCGTCACGGCGGTCGGCGAAGGCGTCGACAACGTGGCGGTCGGTGACCTGGTGACACCGCCCGCGCGCGGGCTCTGGCGCGAGAAGGTGCAGGGCCCGGCACGGGGGCTGGTGCCCCTGCCTGCCGGGGCGGACCTGATGCAGCTGGCGATGCTGCGCGCCAATCCGGCGACCGCCTGGCTGATGTTGACGAAGTACGTCACGCTGCAGCCCGGTGACTTCGTCATCCAGAACGCGGCCAATTCCGCCGTTGGCCGCCACCTGATCCGGCTGGCGCGGGCGTCGGGCTGGAAGTCCGTCAATGTCGTGCGCCGCCCCGAACTGGTCGCGGAACTGAAGGAGATCGGTGCCGATGTCGTTCTGGTCGATGGCCCCGACCTGGCGGCTCGCGTGGCGGAGGCGACGGGCGGCAACCTGCCGAAGCTGGCCATCGATGCAATCGGTGGCCACGCGGTGCAGCGCCTGGCGCAGGCGACCGCGGACAAGGGAACGGTGGTCAACTACGGCCTGCTTTCCGGCGATCCGCTGATGATCGACGCGCGCGAGACCGTGTTCCGTGACCTGACCGTGCGCGGGTTCTGGCTCGCCCCCTGGTTCAGCGAGGCCACACCGCAGGAGATCGGCGAGACCTATCGCTTCCTGTCGGAGAAGATCCTGAGCGGTGACCTGTATGTACCCGTGGAGGCCACCTATGACATCAGCAAGGTCGCCGATGCCCTGCGCCACGCCGCCAGGGAAGGGCGCAGTGGCAAGATCATCATCACCATGAACCAGGGCTGAGGAAATCCGGGCAGGACAGCCGGGGGGGACGAATCGACCTGTCGACCCCCCTTGCGCCCGGACCGAACGCAGGGGAAAATCCCCCATGCCTGATACAGATCAGCCTGCCGGGCAGGCGCCGAACACCGTCCTGCTGGTCGTGCACCAGCGCCACTCCGACCCCGGTCGGGTGGGGCTGCGACTGCGCACCATGGGCCATGATGTCGAAATCTGCCGCCATGCCTGCGGGGAGCCGCTGCCCATGGACATGAGCCGCTATGCCGGTGTCGCGGTATTCGGCGGGCCGATGAGCGCCAATGACGACCACGAGGACTACATCCGCAACGAGATCGCCTGGATTCCGCACGTGGTGGAAAGCGGCACGCCGTTCCTGGGCATATGCCTGGGCGCGCAGTTGCTGTCCCGCGCGGCGGGCGGCGTGGTCACCGAACACCCGGAAGGCAAGGTGGAGATCGGCTATTACCCGGTGCGGGCAACGGCCGCCGGAAAGTCCTTCTTCCCCGACGAGATGCAGATATTCCAGTGGCATCGCGAAGGTTTCACGACGCCGGCAACCGGGACCTTGCTGGCCACGGGTGAGCATTTTTCCGACCAGGCCTTCGGCATGAACGGCAATGCGCTGGCGATCCAGTTTCACCCCGAAGTGACAGAGCAGATGAACCGCCGCTGGTTGATCGGCGGCGCGGCGCGGCTGGTCTGTCCCGGCGCACAGCAGCCCGACGAACACCATGCGGGCCGCCAGCGTCATGATCCGTTCGTCGATGGCTGGGTCGATGGCTTCCTGCAACGCTGGCTGGATACCGATCGGCGCGCCGAGGCCGGGGCCACGCCGGAACCGGCGCCGCGGCGGTTGCGCGAATCCGAACAGGTTGCGTGAACGAACCGGGGCCATTGCCCCTGGCGCGGGCACTGGAAACACCTGAAACGCGACTCTGTTTACCGGAACAGGTGTGAACGTTCCGGGAAAATTTCTGCACGGCAGACGAATCGGGATTTCTGCCAGTGCTGCTATCAGGATGGGGAGCCTGAAACCATGATCTTTCGTGATCCGTCGCAGATGTCGGAGGACCTCGGCATGCTGCGCGATACCGTCCGGCGCTTCGTTGCCGATGCCGTGACACCCCATGGTGACGCTTGGGAGGCGGAGGGGCGCAGCCCCAAATCCGTGCTGAAACAGATGGGTGACCTGGGCCTGCTGGGGGTGCGGTATCCGGAGGCCTATGGCGGGTCCGAACTGGATACCCGTGCCACCGTCGCCCTGCACGAGGAACTGGGCCGGGCCACCTACGGCGGTTTCAATGCCATGGTCGCCGTGCATACCGACATGGCATCTCCGCACCTGGCCCGCTATGGCACCGAGGACCAGAAGGCGCGGCTGATGCCCGGCATCGTCGCCGGTGACATACTGACAGCGGTCGCGGTGACGGAGCCGGGCGCGGGATCGGACGTCGCCGGGATCACGACGAAGGCGGTCCGCGATGGCAATGGCTGGCGCCTGAACGGCACCAAGGTCTTCATCACCAACGGGGCCACGGCGGACGTGCTGTTCGTCGGGGCCAAGACCGATACTTCCGTGAAGGGCAGTCGCGGCATCTCCATCTTCATCGTGCCGCGCGACACGCCGGGGTTCAGCGTCGCCCGCACGCTGGACAAGACCGGCTGGCGATCATCCGACACCGCGGAACTGGTGTTCGAGGACGCCTGGCTGCCGGCCGACGCGATGCTGGGGGAGGAGAACCGGGGCTTCTACGCCATCATGGACAACTTCCAGAACGAACGGCTGACCCTGGGCGCCATGTCCGTCGGCATGGCCATGGCCGGCATCGAACTGACCCTGGACTGGGTGAAGCAGCGCCAGGCCTTCGGCAAGACGCTCTGGGACATCGGCGCGATCCGCCAGCGCCTGTCCATGGCGGCGGCCGAGGTCGAGGCCTCCCGGCAGTTGCTCTGGCACGCCGCCTGGCTGGATTCGCAAGGCCAGGACTGCGTGCGCGAGGTCTCCATGGTGAAGGCCCTGACCGGGGAGATGGTCAACAAGGTGCTCTACGACTGCACCCAGTTCTTCGGCGGCATGGGTTTCATGCGCGAGAACCCGGTGGAACGGCTCTACCGCGACGCCCGCGTCATGTCGATCGGCGGCGGTGCAACCGAGGTCATGCTGGAGGAAGTCGCGAAGCGGCTCTGAACAACGCCGGGTCGGGAGACCGGTCCTGCACCGGGGGCAGGACGCGGCCTCGACGGTCGAAGCCTCAAGGATCGAAGAAGCCGACCGCTGCTGCAACCGCCCGGCGAAAGGCGTCGTAGGGTGCCGCGCCCTCGGCCTGAACCATCACCTGCCCGCCGCTCTGCTCGATGCCGGCAACCAGCATCAGGTTGACGGGCCAGCCGAATTCCTCGACCCACCAGCCGTTCGCATCGACGGGTCGTCCCTGCTGGTCGGTGCGACCGGCAACGGCACTGCGTTCCGCAAGCGGGCGGGGGTCGTCGACATGGCCGAATACCGGCTTGCCCGCAGCGATCATCCAGCCGGTTTCCCAGGCCGTGCCGTCATCGGCGTTGGGGCCGCGAAACGGGGACAGGTTGGCGATGCAGCCATCGGCGGCCTGCATCAGCGCGACATTGTCGGCATAGATCCGGCGCGCTAGGTCGATGGCTGACAGTCCGTCGGGCGGCGGTGCATTGTCCAGCGGGAACAGGCCCACCGCCCCGAGCTCGGCACATATCGCCTGCTTGCGCCGCCCGATGGCCAGCGCGTCAGGCGCGAAGACGTCGGGTCCGGCGAGGTAGAATCGGCGCATGACGGTTCCGTTCCGACCGCGCTACCTGCCGGTGATCGTCACCACGTCCGACACCACCGGCGGCACGTGCGGGACGTGATTGTGGTCGCCCAGCAGCAGCCGCAGCCTGTGGGTGCCCTTCGGCAGGTCGATGGTGACCTCCGTCTGGCCACCGCCGAAATGGCGCAGGCCGTCCTCCGCCGGCAGGGAGTATTCAAGTTCCTCGCCGCTCGGCAGGGGGCGGTTGATCAGCAGGTGATGATGGCCGGTCCTGGCCTTGTCGATCCCGGCGGGGGCGACGCCCATGCCGGATAGCCCGAACTGGACCCGGACCGGGGAACTGACGGTTGCGCCATCGGCCGGCGAGATGATGTAGACCTTCGCATCCGGGGTGGACGGCGACTGTGCCGCCGCGGCGGCCATGCCAAGCAGCAGGGCGCAGAAGGCAAGGATCAGGCGGTGCATCGATCATGCTCCAGTCATGTCTGTCGGGACGAACACGATAGCGGTGCGTGACTGTTCTGTCTGCCGTGGATGACGGCTATAGTGACCACCGGCAGGATGGCGAAGGAGAGAACCGGCATGAAGCTCACGGCGGAACAGCTGCAGCAGTTCGATGAACTGGGGTACGTGATGTTGCAGGACGTGTTCGATCCGGAAGAGGTCGGGGTGCTGACGGCGGAACTGCCGCGCATCTACGAGATGGATCGACCCGAGGTCTGGCGGGAGAACACCGGTGTCGTGCGCACCGCCTTCGCCGCCCACCGCTACAGCGAGCCGTTCCGCTGCATAGGGGAACATCCGCGCCTGATCGGTCCGGTACAGCAGTTGCTGGGTGGCGATGTCTACATCCACCAGTACAAGATCAACGCCAAGGCCGCCTTCGACGGGGATGTCTGGCAGTGGCACCAGGACTATGGCACCTGGGCCCGCGATGACGGCATGCCCGAACCCCGTGCCATGAACATCGCCCTTTTCATCGACGACGTGACGGAATTCAACGGTCCGCTGTGGGTCATTCCGGGCAGCCACAAGCAGGGGGTGCTGGACGCTGGCCATGACCTGGCCACCACGTCCTACCCGCTCTGGACCCTGGACAAGGCCAGCATCACGGACCTGGCATTCGAACACGGCATGTTCTCCGCCAAGGGCAAGGCGGGGTCGGTGCTGATGTTCCATTCCAACCTGGTGCACGCCAGTTCACCCAACATCGGGCCGTGGGGGCGGACGATCGTCTACCTGTCGCTCTGTCACGTGGACAACCACATCACGCAGTTCAAGCGGGAGGAATGGATCGCGCACCGCGATTTCACCCCGATCACGCCGTTGCCCGACGACTGCCTGCGTGACCTCGCCCGTGCCGCGGAAGCGGCGGAGTGAGTGCCGGGGAACCCTTGTCCGGGATCGAGGGTTTCATCGAACGGCTGGACCGCGCACCCACCGGTACGGGGCCGCTGGACGGCCTCGGTTTCGGGCTGAAGGATCTCTATGACGTGGCCGGCCGGGTCACCGGGTGCGGCAACCCGGACTGGGCCCGCACCCACGCGGTGGCGGAGGGTGACTGTTCCGTGCTGGCGCGATTGCTGGCGGCGGGCGCGCATCTGACCGGCATCACGCATACGGACGAACTTGCCTACAGCCTGAACGGCGAGAACGCGCATTACGGCACGCCGGTGAACCCGGCAGGGCCGGGGCGGATTCCCGGTGGCTCCTCCTCCGGTTCCGCCAGCGTCACGGCGGCCGGGCTGGTCGACTTCGCCATCGGCTCCGATACCGGCGGATCGGTGCGCATTCCGGCGACCTACTGCGGGCTGTACGGCATCCGCACCACGTTCGGGGCCATCGCGCTGGACCGCTGCATGGCCCTGGCCCCCAGCTTCGACACCTGTGGCTGGTTCGCCCGCGACGCGGCCACCTTCGCGCGCGTGGGGGAGGTGCTGCTGGATCGGGCTGTCGCGCCTGCGCGGCCGAAGCGCCTGGTCATGGACCCGGCGCTGTTCGCCATGTGCGACGCGGCGACGGCTGCGGCGCTGGCCGGTGCCGTGGACGGGCTGGACATGCCTGTGGAACCGGTCGACATCGGCTTCGAGCCGGAACTGTTCAAGGAAGCCTTCCGCATCCTGCAGGCGCGGGAGATATGGGACGTGCACGGCGACTGGGTGACGACGGTCGGGCCGAGCTTCGGTCCCGGTGTCGTGGATCGTTTCCGGATGGCGTCCGGCATCACGGATGCGGAGGTTGCGGCCATGCAGCCGGTCCGCGACCAGGTGCGGACTAGTCTGGACGGGCTGCTGGGTGACGGCACCATGCTGCTGCTGCCGACGGCGCCCGGTCCGGCCCCGGTGCTGCACTGGGACGCGGCACTGCTCGACGCCTTCCGCTATAGCGTCATCGCCCTCACCTGCCTGGCGGGCCACGCCGGTCTGCCACAGGTCAGCGTGCCCGCGGGCGTCGTCGATGGTGCCCCGGTGGGGCTGTCGCTGATGGGCGCGCGGGGGACGGATGCGGCGCTGCTGGGGGCCGTGCAGGCCCTCGGTATCTGACGATAAACCCGCCGCCTTCCGTGCCTCAGCGCGTTGCCATCCGGCAGGTGCTTTCCGCCGCATCGATGCCCAGGGTGTCCAGGGTATTGTCGCGGTGCAGGAAACCCTCCAGCGGTGCACGGGCGACCACGTGGTTGTGGGTGGCGAGCAGCATCGGCTGGCGCAACTGGTTGTTCCAGGGGCGGAAGCCGAGGCGGTTGCCCTTGAAGCCGTCGAGGATCAGTTCGGCGCTGGACAGATGTGTCTTCAGCGTGGCGAAATCGGTGCTGGCGGTGCGCTGAACCGCGCTGGCGACGGCCTTCACGGCCAGCCATGCGGCCCAGTCGCCATCCCGCATCGGGCGGTCGGCGTGTTTCTGGAACCGGCCTTCCAGCTGCGGCGCGCCATGACGCGCCCATGACCAGTGCCAGGCCAGCCCGGCCAGCCCCTCCGCCCCCACCAGCGGGCGCGGATCGACCGTCAGGTAGTTCAGGTTGCGCGCGAACTCGCCATCCGTATCCGCCACGAAGACCGCGTCGTAGTCGGCCCCCTGGGTCAGCAGCCGGGGATTGTTCTCGTCCCGCTGGCGCGGGTCATTGCTCAACAGGAAGGTGCGTTCCGCGTCGATATCCAGGCCGTAGCGCGCCGCGCTGCGCCGGAAGGCGCTGGCCATGGCCCTGTCGGCATCATCCGGTCCGACCAGCAGCAGCACTTCCCGCCAGCCTTGCCGGGCGAGGAACTGCCCGATGGCATCGGCCTGCATCGCATGGCTGGGGATCAGGTGCATCAGGTGCGGCTGGCAGGCGGTGCCGCGCAGGTGGTCGTCGGCGGCGCGGATGTTGAACAGCACCACGTCCAGCCCGGCAGTCGCCCGTGTCACCGTCTCGATCTGCGCGGCGGGCAGGTCCAGGCTGATGAAACGCGTTCCGGCGGCAACCATGGATCGCGCCGTGTCCGCCAACCGGTCCGCCGCAACCCTTTGGCGGTCCAGCGCGAAGGTCGTCTGCGTCGCCGCGCCGTGCCATTTCACTTCCCCCAGCGCCACCTCCGCCCCCGCGAACGGGCGTCCCAGCGGTTGGGTCAGCAAGGCGGCAAAGGTGCGGGAGCCACGGTAGTCGCGGTCGCCCTTCATCTCCAGGTGACCGATCTTCAGCACCTCGGCAGAGGCCGGAACACAGGCCAGCAAGGTCGCGGCGATCATCAGCAGCACGGCGGCGAAGCTGCTCCTAGTCATCGATCAGCACCGTGTGCGGCACCCGCCCGACCGGGACGGAGAGGGTGGCCCGGCGGCTCTTCATGTCGATAACAGTTAGGTCATCTCTCAGGCCAGTGGCGACATAGAGCCGGGTACCATCGCGCCCGAGCGTGGCGTTCCAGGCCCGCTTGCCCACCAGAACGTAGTCCTCCACCTTCCGGTCTGTCACGTCGACGAAGGCGACATGGTTGGCGCGGCCCAGGGCGACGACGGCGGTCCGGCCGTCCGGTGTCATGGCGATGCCGACCGGCGTCACGTCCTCCACCCGCAGCCCCTTCGGCGCGGGGAAATCCAGGGTGGCGACGACGGTGCTGGACGCCACGTCGATGACCGAGACGGAGGCGGCAAGTTCATTGGTTACCCAGAGCTGCTGCCCGTCGGGCGTCAGGGCAAAGCGGCGTGGCCGCTGTCCGACCAGCACGTTGGCACGGATCGTTGCCGTGGCCAGGTCGACGACATGCACCAGGTTGGCGACCTCCGACGCGACATAGACCGTCGTGCCGTCCGGGCTGGCCAGGATGCCCTCGGGCTCGGCCCCCACGTCGATGGTGGTCAGGCCGACAACGTCCGGACCGTCGCCCTCGCCGTTCTCCTCCTCTTCGTCCTCCCCGTCTTCATCGTCTTCCGGGCCGAGTGCGGCATCGGACGGCTCGGCGATTGCCAGGTCGGGCCTTTCCTCCCGCCCGGCGAAATAGGCTTCCAGGTCCAGGATGCCGAGCTTCGCGTCATCCTCCAGCGACATGAACAGGGTCCGGCCATCGGGGGAGAAGTCGAACAGTTCCGGATCATCGATTCCGACGATGCGGTCCACCAGCGCCTGGCTGGCGACGTCGATGATGTCGACGGCTTCGCCCTCGCCCGCGGCCCCGATATCGCCTGCGTCGGACTGTGAGCCGGCATCGCGCCCACGGACCAGCCCGCGGCCCCCGGCCTCCGTCCCGGCCTGTCCCCCCCACCACCGGCCAGTCGCCGTGTAGCACGGACCGTCCACCCCACACGCCCCCCGCCGACCCCGCCCCCGCCCGCCCTCCGCCCCGCCTCGCCCGCCCCCCCCCCGCCCC
>CAJYBQ010000050.1 GCA_913064755.1 uncultured Alphaproteobacteria bacterium | reverse complement strand
CGGGTCGCGGGCCTGCGTGAGGGGGCACGAGGCACAAATGGGCCGGCGACGCGATGCTGCGGCCGTACAGCGGCTGGCGGGGGCCGTCGAGCGCTCGGCAAGAGGATGACGTGGCGGTCGATGTCGACCGGGATTACGTCCAGATTTCGTTCCGCCGCCGCAGGTACCGCCGGTCGAAGAACGGATCGACCCAGCCCAGGATGTCTGCACCGCCGGTCTCGCGGAAATCCCGCAGACTTCCGGTCAGGGCTTCGGGGGGGATCGACTTGTTCGAATCCATTTCATGACTCCTCGGCATGGATGCATGTCCCATGTCGGGAATGCGGCAGTTCTTGCTGGGCAAAGAATGCCGGTGCCGGTTTTAAGATGTGGTGAAGCAACCTGGTTAAAATGCGTTCACCGTGTTTCGTGCATGGACGGGGGACTGCCTGGAAGGAATGCCTTTCGCCTGCACAGCCGGTTGGTGCCGAAGCCGGGGTGATGGTGCGCGGTTCGCGGGCCGGCGCGGCATTTTCGCATGAACTGATCTGGATCAAGATCACCCCGCGCGCGGTATTCTAGTCTTCGTCGATGACGCGGCGCTGCACCCGGGGCCGCGCGCTGAAGGAAACGCCATGCCGGACCGGCACAAGCAGATCGACACCGAGATCGGGAAACCCGGCAGCGCCGGTTCGCCCGCGCGGCCCGAAGCCGCGCCCGGGATCCAGGGCCTTGGGGCCCGGGTTTCCGGCACCCTGGTCCCAGGCACGAACGAGACATTCTACGAGACCATGGACCGCATCGCCCACGCCAACCTGGCCAGGGCGACATCCGGGCTTGCGCCCTCGGTGCTGGCGGAGGCCTGGGCGGACTGGGCCGTCCACCTTGGTGTTTCGCCCGGCAAGCAGATGCAGCTGATGGAATCGGCCATGCGCAATGCGCAGGCGTTCTGGAGCCAGTTGCTCGGTGCCGCACCGGATTCGGAGCATCCGGATGCTCCGCCGGACCGGCGTTTCGCCGATGAAGCCTGGGACAGGTATCCCTTCAACGTCCTCTGGCAGGCGCATCTGCGCAACGGGCAGTGGTGGCAGGATGCGACGACGGGCATCCATGGGGTGACGACAGAGCATGAAGACCTGCTGGCCTTCACGGCAGGCGTGCTGCTCGACACGCTGGCACCGTCGAATTTCGCCGTCACCAACCCGGAGGTGATCTCCGCGACCTGGGCGGAGAAGGGACAGAACCTGCTTCGCGGGGCGAGGAACCTGGCCGATGACATCGGCCGGCGGCACGGAACGCCGGCGCCGAAGGGACCGCAGGAGTTCGAGGTGGGGCGCAATCTTGCCGTCACCCCCGGCAAGGTCGTGTTCAGGAATGACCTGGTGGAACTCATTCAATATGCACCGACAACGGAGACCGTGCATCCGGAGCCGATCCTGATCGTGCCGTCCTGGATCATGAAGTTCTACATCCTGGACCTGTCGCCCGAGAACTCGCTGGTCCGGTTCCTGGTGGCACAGGGATTCACGGTCTTCATCGTGTCCTGGAAGAACCCGGATGCCGAAGATCGCGGCCTCGGCATGGAAGACTACCGCCGCCTCGGCATCATGGACGCCATTGATGCGCTGCAGGCGATCACGCACGCGCCGCGGCTCCATGCCCTCGGCTATTGCCTCGGCGGCACGCTTCTCGCCATCGCGGCGGCGGCGATGGCACGCGACGGGGACAAGCGCCTGGCCTCGGTCTCGCTGCTTGCCGCGCAGGTCGATTTCAAGGAAGCCGGGGAATTGCGGCTTTTCATCAATGATTCACAGGTCACGCTGATCGAGGACATGATGGCGTCGTCGGGCGACCTCTCGGCCGACCAGAGGGCCGGAACCTTCGCATTGCTGCATGCACGGGACCTGGTCTGGGCACCGGCCATCCGTGACTACCTGCTCGGCGTCCGCGGCAGTTCCTTCGACCTGATGGCCTGGAACGCGGACGGGACGCGGATGCCTGCGCGAATGCATTCGGAATACCTGCGACAGCTCTTCCTGCACAATGACCTGGCCGAGGGGCGATACCATGTCGGGAAGGATGTTGTTGCGGTCTCCGACATCCGGGCGCCGATCTTTGCCGTCGGCACGGAGGACGACCATGTCGCGCCCTGGCGGTCGGTATACAAGCTGCACCTGCTGGTCGATGCCGATGTCACATTCGTGCTGGCCAGCGGCGGACACAATGCGGGTATCGTTTCCGAGCCAGGTCACAGGCACCGGCATTTCCGGAGCGCCGAGACACCGGCGGATGCAGTCTACCGCGATCCTTCCGAATGGGTTGCCGGGACCGAACCGGTGGAAGGGTCCTGGTGGACGGCCCTGGCCGACTGGCTGGCCGCGCGCTCGGGCCAGCGCGTCGCACCGCCACCCCTGGGTGCGCGTTCCGGCCGGTACACGGCGGTATGCGATGCGCCCGGCACCTACGTCCTGCAGCCATGAAGCGGCTGCAGGCTGAAAAGCGCCCCCGGGCGGTCGCGTTCGGCCCTTGGCACCTTCGCGGTGATGATACTGCCCTTGTTGATGGAGAATTCCATGTCCGCGCCTGAAGCCAGCGATGTTGCTGCACCGCTGAAATACATCGAGAACAGGACGTTCGACGAGATCCGCGTCGGCGAGAGCGCCGAGCTGACCCGCACGCTGAGGCCCCGGGACATCGAGCTGTTCGCCGTGATGTCGGGCGATGTGAACCCCGCCCATGTCGATGCCGCCTATGCCCGGACCGACATGTTCCACGGCGTGATTGCCCATGGCATGTGGGGCGGTGCGCTGATCTCTGCCGTGCTCGGCACCGAACTGCCCGGTCCCGGCACGGTCTATCTCGACCAGACCCTGCGGTTCGCCGGGCCGGTGGGGCTGGGGGACACGGTCACGGTGCGCGTGGAGGTGACGGAGAAGCATGATGACGGCCAGTTGGTGCTGGCCTGCACCTGCCTCAACCAGCATGGCGAGATGGTGATCGAAGGCGAAGCCAGGGTGATCGCGCCGCGCGAACGCGTGCGCCGCCCGCGCGTCGTCCTGCCGGAGGTGCACCTGCACGTTCAGGGCGCGCAGTATGCGCGGCTGATCGCGGCGACCCGTGACCTGGATCCGGTGCGGACCGCGGTGGTGCATCCCTGCGATGACCTGTCGATCAAGGGCGCGCTCGAAGCCGCCAGGCAGGGCATGATCGTGCCGGTGCTGGTCGGGCCACGGGCCAAGATCGAGGCCGCGGCGCAGGCGGCGGAAGAGAGCCTCGAGGGTCTCGAGATCGTTGATACACCGCACAGCCATGCCGCGGCGGAAGCGGGCGTGGCCCTCGTCAGGGCCGGCAAGGTGGTCGCGATCATGAAGGGCGCGCTGCATACGGACGAACTGATGGATGCCGTCGTCGACACGGCACACGGCCTCAGGACCGAGCGGCGGATGAGCCATGTCTACATGCTCGACGTGCCGACCTATCCCAAGCCGCTGCTGATCACGGATGCGGCGATCAACATCGCGCCGGACCTGGCCGCCAAGCGCGACATCGTGCAGAACGCCATCGACCTGGCGCACGCGCTCGGTACCGACCAGCCCCGGGTGGCGGTGCTTTCCGCGGTCGAGACGGTCAATCCCAGGATGATCTCGACGCTCGACGCGGCCGCGCTCTGCAAGATGGCCGACCGGGGCCAGATCACCGGGGGGCTGATCGACGGCCCGCTGGCCTTCGACAACGCCATTTCACCGGCCTCCGTGGCGACGAAGGGCATCGTGTCGGATGTCGCGGGCAATGCCGACATCCTGGTCGCGCCGGAGCTCGAGGCCGCGAACATGATGGCCAAGCAACTGATCTACCTGGCCGGGGCCGATGCCGCGGGCATCGTGCTCGGGGCGCGGGTGCCGATCATCCTGACCAGCCGCGCCGACAGCCCGATATCGCGGCTGGCATCCTGTGCACTGGCGCAATTGTTCATCAGTCACCGCACGCCGGGTGGATCATGACCGACGCCATCCTTGTCCTGAACGCGGGTTCGTCGAGCCTCAAGTTCGCGGTCTACCCGAACGAAGCGGGTGCACCGTCGCCGTTCCTGCGCGGCAAGATCGTCGGCATCGGGTCCGATCCGGTGCTCTCGGCGCGCGATGAAACGGGCCGTCCCCTGCCGCAGGATGACCTGATCCAGCTTGATCCCGGGGCGTCGCACGATGCCCTGATCTCGGTGCTGCTCGACTGGCTGGACGGCCACCAGGGCGGCGTTTCCGTCACCGCTGCCGGGCATCGGGTGGTGCATGGGGGCACCGGCCGCACCGGGCCGGCGCGGGTCACCGACGCGCTGCTGGCGGAGCTTGATGACCTCGTGCCGCTGGCGCCGCTGCATCAACCGCACAACCTGGCGGCCATCCGCTCCGTGGCCGCGCGCGTGCCGGGCCTGGCCCAGGTCGCCTGTTTCGATACCAGCTTCCACCGCACCCAGGATCGCATGGCGCAGATGTTCGCCCTGCCCCGCGCCCTGACGGAGGCGGGCATCATCCGCTACGGGTTTCACGGGCTTTCCTACGACTACATCGCCAGCACCCTGCCGCAGCATCTCGGCGACCGGGCGGAGGGGCGCGTGATCGCGGCGCATCTCGGCAACGGCGCGAGCATGTGCGCGATGCGGGGGCGCCGCAGTGTCGCCACCAGCATGGGGCTGACCGCGCTGGACGGGTTGATGATGGGCCGGCGCAGCGGTGCCATCGATCCCGGTGTCCTGCTTCACCTGGTGGAGGAAAGGGGCATGACGGTCGACGCCGTCAAGCACCTGCTCTACGAGGAATCCGGCCTGCTGGGCGTTTCGGGAATCAGCAACGACGTCAGGGTGCTGGAGGCCAGCGACGCCCCGGAGGCAGCGGAGGCGCTGGACCTCTTCGCCTATCGCGCGGCCTGGGAGGTCGGCGCTCTTGCCACCTCGATCGCGGGGCTGGATGCCATCGTCTTCACCGCCGGTATCGGGGAGAACTCCGCCAGGGTCCGGGGGGCAATCTGCGCCCGGCTCGGCTGGCTCGGGGTCACGCTTGATCCGGCGGCGAACGAGCGGCACGCCACGCGCATCAGCACCGCGGCGTCGCGGGTGGATGTCCTGGTCGTGCCGACGGATGAGGAAGGCGTCATCGCCCGCGCGACGCATGCCCTGGGCGTGACCGGCAGACGCTAGAACGGCGGTTTCCGCCGGGATCGAGCGGGGGCGGAGGAAGGCGTACGGGCGAAGTGGTCGTCGAAGCGGCTGACGATCCACCTGGTGTACAAGTGTTCGCCGATCGAGCAAGGGAGGGCGGATCGATGACTGGCTTTGCCGAGATCAAGCGCAAGCGACGGGCGCATCGGAAGCGCCGAACCACGCGTCCGGCGGTGGGGCGGGAACCCGGTGCATTGCGGCCGGACCCGAATGCCTCCTCCACCGCGCACGACATGTTCCTCTATGACAAGGCAGGCCTGGACGAACGGGTCGTCGAGAGCGTGGCCAGGGTGCCGAACTCATCGGGTCGTACCCTGTGGCTCAACACCTGTGGCCTGGCCGATACGGATGCCATTGCGGAAATCGGCACCCGCTTCGACATCCACCCCCTGGCCGTTGCCGATATCGTTCACACGCATCAGCGCCCGAAGGCCGAGATCTACGGGGATACGGTGCTGGTTGTCCTTCGCGCCCCGGTTTCCGGACCGCCGTTCGCCACCGAACAGATCTCGTTCCTGGTCGGGCCGGACTATCTGCTCACCTTCCAGGAGCGCCCCGGGGACAGTTTCGAGCCGGTGCGGGAGAGACTGAGGAAAGGCGGTGCAAGAATCCGCGAAGGCAGCCCTGCCTACCTGGCCTACGCGCTGATCGATGCACTGGTTGATTCCTATTTTCCGATCCTGGAGCGCTACGGCGACATCACCGAAGCCCTGGAGGAGCGGATCATCGACACGCCGGACCCGCATCTGGTGGCCGATATCCATATCCTGAAACGGGAGCTTCTGGACATCAGGCGCGCGATCTGGCCGCAGCGCGAGGCGATAAATGCATTGCTGCGCGATGACGTGCCGGGGATCAGCCGCGATGTCGCCACCTATCTGCGCGACTGCGCCGATCACAGCTTCCAGCTTCTCGACATGGTGGAGATCTACCGGGAAGTGGCGCAGGGGCTGGTCGACCTTCACCTGTCCAGCCTGAGCACCAGGATGAACGAGATCATGAAGGTGCTGACCGTGATCGCGACGATCTTCATCCCGATGACCTTCATCGCGGGGCTCTACGGCATGAACTTCGACCGGGGATCACCCTGGAACCTGCCCGAACTCGGCTGGCGGTTCGGCTACCTCTTCGCGCTGGGACTGATGGCCCTGTCGTCCGGGGCGATCCTTGCCACCTTCTGGCGGAAGTCCTGGATCAGCCTGCCGTTTCTCGGCAAGCGACAGCTGGTCGAACCAAGGGGGGACGGGCCGCTGTAGACCGGGGTTCGCCGGTCAGGAGCAGGCGTGAGGAATTCGGTGCGCGCAGGGCACCGACGGGGACCGGCGCATTGCGCCAGCCTCTCCACATCGTCCAACCCGTCGGGAAGAAATGGTGGGCGCGCACGGACTCGAACCGTGGACCCGCTGATTAAGAGTCAGCTGCTCTACCAACTGAGCTACGCGCCCACGGGTCATTCAGCGGGGCCAGGCCCCGTGAAGAAGCCGCTGTTTAGCGGATCGGTTCCGGGCTGTCCATAGGGCCTGATGCAGAAAACGCGGGCAGGGCTGCATGCAAGGTGTCGCACAGCATCGTTGCGGCGGGTCGGCTGTTTCGCCGATACTTGCGCCACGCGGGGGAAGCAACACGAATACGGGCGCGGGGAGGCGCCAGTCATGCAGGATCTGATCGACGATCTGGAGCAACGAAGGCGGGCGAGCCTGGAACTTGGCGGTCCGGACAAGGTGGCGCGGCAGCGCAAGGCGGGGAAGCAGACCGCGCGGGAACGCATCACCATGCTGCTGGACCGGGGCAGCCCGTTCGAGGAGATCGGGCAGCTTGCCACCCACGCGCCGACCATCGTGACCCCGACCAAGAACAAGATCACCCCGGCGGATGGCGTCGTGACCGGCTTCGGCCAGGTCGATGGCCGGACCGTTGGCGTGGTGTCGGAGGATTTCACGGTGCTTGGCGGGTCGCTGGGCCGGATCAACTTCGAGAAGAAATGCCGGATGATCGAACTGGCGACGCGGGACCGGGTGCCGCTGGTCTGGCTGTTCGACGGGGCCGGGGCGCGGACCGACGAATATGTCGGCGAAGGCCTGGCACCGATGCACCATTTCATGCAGGTCGCCCGGCTGTCCGGCCACAGCCCGCAGGTCGCCGCCGTGATGGGGCCGAGCGCGGGTGATTCATCCCTGCTGGCCGCGATGATGGAATTCATCGTCATGGTCCGTGGCACGTCGATGCTCGCGGCCGGTGGCCCGCCGCTGGTGGCATCCGGCACCGGCGAGACGGTCTCCAAGGAG
Organism: uncultured Alphaproteobacteria bacterium; assembly: GCA_913064755.1. Taxonomy (GTDB): domain Bacteria; phylum Pseudomonadota; class Alphaproteobacteria; order Minwuiales; family Minwuiaceae; genus Minwuia. Next base: position 5,335 of record CAJYBQ010000050.1, on the reverse strand, counting down.
GACCTGGGCGGCGCGGACCTGCATTGCGCCATATCCGGCGTCGGCGACAACGCGGTGGATACGGAGCAGGAGGCACTGGACGCCATCCGCCGCTACCTGTCCTACATGCCCACCAATGCCTGGAGCTGGCCGCCGGACGTCGCCCCGGACGATGATCCGGCCCGGGCCGAGCCGAGCCTGCGCACCATCATCCCGGAAAACCGCCGTCGCCCCTATGACATGAAGCGGGTGATCGACGCGGTGGTGGACCGCGACAGCTTCATGGAGATCAAGCCGGCCTTCGCGCGGATGATGATCACCGGGCTGGCGCGGCTGAACGGCCACCCCGTGGGCATCTGCGCCAACCAGCCGAAGGTCATGTCCGGCGCCATCACCGCGGCGGCGGGGGAAAAACTGCGCCACTTCATGGACCTGTGCAGTGCCTATCACCTGCCGCTGGTGTTCCTGACCGACACGCCGGGTGTCATGACCGGACCGAAGTCGGAACAGGAAGGGGCCTTGCGGGTCGGCATGCAGGTGGCGCACAGCTTCGCCTTTGCCAATACGCCGATCCTGACCCTGGTGACGCACAAGGGCTTCGGTTATGGCGGGGCGGCGATGGGCGGATACGGCGGTGGCCAGTCTGCCGTACTGGCCTGGCCGACGGCCGACTTCAACGCGATCCCGCTGGAAAGCGGCATCACGGCGGCCTATCGCGCGGACCTGGAAGCGGCGGAGGATCCGGCGGCCCGGCATGCCGAGCTGGTGGCCGAATATACCGATATCTGCGGCGCGGTGCCCGCGGCGGGACAGATGAAGATCGACGACGTGATCGACCCGCTGGAATCGCGCCCGCGCCTGATCATGGCGCTGGAACGCGCCCTGAATGCCCGCACCGAAGCCCCGTCACCCACCCTCCGCCACGGCGTCTTGCCGTGACGGGGGCGCGATGACGTCGCTCGGCGTCAGAACTGGCGGATTTCGCCGGGCTGCATGACGACCACGTTTGTCGGGGTATTGCCCAGCGCCTCGATGAACTTCTCGGGCGTGCCCTTCAGCGGCGGGAAGGTGCCATAGTGCATCGGCACCACGGTCGGCGTGCGCAGCAGTTCCTTCACCGCGTAGGCGGCGTGCTGCGGCCCCATGGTGAAGTGGCCGCCGATGGGCAGCAGGGCCAGGTCGGGACGGTAGTAGCGGCCGATGAAGGCCATGTCGCCGAACACGCCGGTGTCACCCGCGTGATAGATCTTGAAGCCGTTCTCCAGCCGCAGGATGTACCCGGCAGGCTCCCCGCCCGGCAGGACGACGGTCTTCCCGGAAATCGGATCCTTCGAACTGACCGACGAAGAATGTTCCGCATGGGTCATGGTGATGGTGATGCTGTCACCGATCGGGCGGATCGGACCCGACTTGTTGAAGCGGATCAGCTTCTTCGGGTCCATCACCCCCAGGGTCTGGTAGGTGGAGCCCATGTCGGCGTTCATCGCCACCAGTGCGCCGGTCATCTCCGCCAGCTTGAAGGTGTCGCCGACGTGATCACCGTGACCGTGGGTGACCAGGATCAGGTCGACCGGCCCGATGGCCGCCAGGTCCTTCAGGTCGTCCGGGGTCTTGGGGTTCCGGGTGATGAAGGGATCGATCAGGATCACCTTGCCGCCGGGGGTGACGACCTTGAATGCCGCCTGCCCGAACCACTGCACGGATACATCCGCCGCCTGGGCCGCGGATGCCGCCAGGGCACCGATCGCGACCGTCGCGACTGCCGCGAGACGTGTGATGAAATTCGATTTCATGTGAGAGCCCTCCGTTCGGTTTTTCCAACTTGCCTGTTCGTACGCATGCCGATCGTGCACGGATCGTCCGTCACGCAAACTCCACCAGCAGGTCCTTGGCATCGACCTGGGTGCCGGCGCCCGCCGTGACGGTCTTGATCTCGCCGTCCCGCTCGGCCCGGATGGCGGTCTCCATCTTCATGGCCTCGATGGTCAGCAGCAGGTCCCCGGTCACGACCTTCTGCCCCTGTTCGACGGCCACCGTGGCCACCATGCCCGGCATCGGGGCGGCGACATGGTTGGCATTGCCGGGATCCGCCTTGGGGTGGGACACGGCGGTTGCGGCGGCGTGACGGTAGCGGACCTTGATGCGGCGGGGCTGCCCGTTCAATTCGAAGAACACGCGGGCAATGCCCTCGTCCTCCGCCTCGCCCACGGCGAGACAGCGGATCACCAAGGTCTTCCCGGCCTCGATCTCTACCGAGACCTCGTCGCCCGGTTCCAGGCCGTAAAAGAACACCGGGGTCGGCTGGCGGTCGCCCGGCCCGACCTCGGCCACGAACCCGGCAAAATCGCCAAAGACCTTCGGGTCAAGCAGCCAGGACTGGAATATCCCGTCCGGTCTCCGCCCCCCGACGCCCTACACCGCCTCCTTGCGCCAGGCCTCGAAATTGCCGCGGCGCACGACGCTGCCGAGACGCTGGGTCGGCGGCTTCTCCCCCGCCAGGACCTTGGCCTGCAGCGCGGCGGGGAACCCGTTTGGCGGCTGCCCCAGGTCACCATGGAAGAAGGACACGACGGATTCGGGGAAGGAGATCGGCTTGTCCGGGTTTTCCACGTCGGCGCGGGTGTGACCGGCGGAAACCATGGCCAGCGCCATGTCGCCCACCACCTTCGACGACGGTGTCACCTTGACGATGTCGCCGAACATCAGGTTCACGTCGGCATAGGTGCGGGCCACGTCGTGCCAGCGTTCCTCCAGCCCCAGTGACCGGGCCTGTTCCTTCAGGTTGGTGAACTGACCGCCCGGCATCTCGTGCAGGTAGACCTCCGACGCGCCGAAGCGCAGGTCGCTCTCGAAGGCACGGTATTCCCGGCGCACGGCCTCCCAGTAATCGGAGAAGGCACGGATGGTGGCGTTTTCCAGCCCGGATTCCCGATCCGTGTGGCGCAGGGCCTCGACGATGGAGCCGAGGTTCGGCTGGCTGGTCAGGCCGGAAAAGGAATCCATTGCCATGTCGGCGGCATCCACCCCGGCCTCCGCCGCCGCCAGGATGCTGGCCGAGGCAATGCCGGACGTGTCGTGGGTGTGGAAATGGATCGGCAGGCCGGTCTCTTCCTTCAGCGCCTTGACCAGCACGCGGGCCTGGGCCGGTTTCAACAGCCCCGCCATGTCCTTGATGCCCAGGATGTGGGTCCCCGCGGCCTTCAGTTCCCGCGCCATCTTCACGTAGTACTGCAGATCGTAGCGGGCGCGGTCTGGGTCGAAGATGTCCCCCGTGTAGCAGACCACCGCCTCGCACAGTCGCCCGGTCTCGTTCACCGCGTCGATGGCGACCCGCATGTTCTCGACCCAGTTCAGGCTGTCGAAGACCCGGAACACATCGACGCCGCTCTCCGCCGCCTGGTGCACGAAGCCGCGTACCACGTTGTCGGGGTAGACCGTGTAGCCGACGCCGTTGGCGCCGCGCAGCAGCATCTGGAACAGCACGTTCGGGATGCGGGCGCGCAGGTCGGAAAGCCGCGTCCACGGGCATTCGCGCAGGAACCGCATGGACACGTCGAAGGTGGCGCCGCCCCAGCATTCGATCGAGAACAGGTTGGACAGGTTGTGGGCATAGGCATCCGCCACCTGCACCATGTCGAAGCTGCGCATGCGCGTCGCCAGCAGCGACTGATGCGCGTCCCGCATGGTGGTGTCGGTGATCAGCAACCGCTTCTCCGCCAGCATCCAGTCGGCGAACTTCTCCGGCCCCAGGTCGTTCAGCAGGTCACGGGTGCCTTTCGGCGGGGCCTCGAACCGGAACTTGGGGACCTTCGGCTTCGGCGCGACCGGCGGCAGGGCGCGGTCCTTGACCTCCGGATTGCCGTTCACGGTGACGTCGGCGATGAAGCCCAGCAGCTTGGTCGCCCGGTCCTTGCGCGCGGCGAACTCGAACAGTTCCGGCGTCTCGTCGATGAACTTGGTCGTGTAGTCGTTGGCGATGAACTTCGGGTGGTTGATCAGGTTCTCGACGAAGGCGAGGTTGGTCGCGACCCCCCTGATGCGGAACTCGCGCAGGGCGCGGTCCAGCCGCCGGATCGCGGCCTCCGGCGTCGCGGCCCAGGCGGTCACCTTTTCCAGCAGGGAATCGTAGTAGCGGGTGATCACCGCACCGGAATAGGCGGTGCCGCCGTCGAGCCGGATGCCGAAACCCGTGGCCCCGCGATAGGCGGTGATGCGGCCGTAGTCGGGGATGAAATTGGCCTCGGGGTCTTCCGTCGTCACCCGGCATTGCAGCGCGTGGCCGCGCAGCTTGATGTCGGCCTGCAGGGGAACGCCGGTCTCTTCCGTGACACCGATCCGGCCACCCTCCGCAATGCGGATCTGGGCCTGCACGATGTCGATGCCGGTGACTTCCTCGGTCACCGTGTGCTCGACCTGGATGCGGGGATTGACCTCGATGAAATAGAAGGCGTCCGTGTCGCGATCCATCAGGAACTCGGCGGTTCCGGCGTTCACGTAACCCTCGGCGCGGGCCAGGCGCAGCGCGGCCTCGCACAATTCGTTGCGCTGGGCATCGTCCAGGTAGGGCGCGGGTGCGCGCTCCACGACCTTCTGGTTGCGCCGCTGCACGGAACAGTCCCGCTCGAACAGGTGCACAACGGTGCCATGGTGGTCACCCAGCAACTGGACCTCCACGTGCCGGGCGCGCCGGACCAGCTTTTCCAGGTAGACCTCGCCATTGCCGAAGGCGGCCTCTGCCTCCCGCCGCCCGGATGTCACCTCGCCGATCAGGTCGGCCTCGCTCTCGATGGCGCGCATGCCGCGTCCACCGCCACCCCAGCTGGCCTTCAGCATCAGGGGATAGCCGACTTCCGCCGCCATCCGCGTGATCTCCGCCGGGTCCTCGGGCAGGGGGCCGGTTGCGGGCACGACGGGCGTGCCGGCGGCCATGGCGGCCTTGCGCGCGGCGACCTTGTTGCCCAGGCCACGCATGACGGCCGGGGACGGGCCGATGAAGGTGATGTCGTTGGCGGCACAGGCCTCGGCGAAGTCCGGGTTCTCCGACAGGAAGCCATAGCCCGGGTGCACGGCGTCACAGCCCGCCTGTTTCGCGATGCGGATCATCTCGTCGATCGCCAGGAAGGCCTTTACCGGCCCGAGGCCTTCTCCGATCAGATAGCTCTCGTCGGCCTTGAACCGGTGCAGGGCCAGCTTGTCCTCCTCGGTGTAGATGGCGACCGTGCGGATACCGAGCTCGTTGGCCGCGCGCATGACGCGGATCGCGATCTCGGCACGGTTGGCCACCAGCGGTTTCCTGATCTTGCGAAATTCGGCCATCTACGGATTCCCCGGCAACTCCCACACACCCCGTTGGCAG
>CAJYBQ010000049.1 GCA_913064755.1 uncultured Alphaproteobacteria bacterium | reverse complement strand
GCTTCCGGCGAGATATCGGACGCGGACTTCCCCGGCGTCGTCGGGCGCATCTCGTTCTTTGTCAACGCGGGCATCCGCTTCATCGCCGAGATGTGCAAGATGCGCGCATTCGTCGATCTCTGGGACGAGATCTGCGCCGAACGCTACGGCGTCGAGGAACTGGTGGTCGTCACCATCAGCCATGATTTCGACGCACGGGTGAAATCCTACGAACTGCTGGCCGGTGCCTTCGCCCTCGAACAGCGGGCCGCCGCATGACCACGGCAACGGCCGGTGTGACCTCACGCGTTCATGCCCTGGGCGGATTCCGCGCCTGGATCGTCTGGTTCCTGGCCGCCAACTGCTTCTTCTACGCCTTCTTCCAGCGTGCCTCCCCATCCGTGATGGTCGATCCGCTGATGGCGGCATTCGATGTCGGGGCCGCTGTCACCGGCAACCTGGCCGCGCTGTATCTCTACGTCTACGCGGTCCTGCAACTGCCCATCGGGTTGCTGCTGGACCGGTGGGGGCCGCGCATCCTGCTCGCCGGTGGCATGGCACTGATCTGCGTCGGCGCGATCACCTTCGCCATGGCACCCAACATCTGGGTGGCCTATGTCGGGCGTTTCCTGGTCGGCGCGGGTTCCGCCGTCAGTTTCATTTCCGCCCTCACCGTGGCCTCGTCCTGGCATTCGCCCAATCGCTTCGGGCTCTTCTCCGGCCTGACCATGGGCTACGCGATGATCGGCGGGTTCCTGGCGCAGGGTCCGCTGGGCGGCATCATCGACATCTACGGCTGGCGGGAACCGATCCTGCTCAGCGGCATATGGGGTGCGGGCCTGGCCTTGCTGATCTGGCTGATCGTCCGCGACCGTCCGGACGGCCAAAGGGTGACACGAACCGGCACGCAGAGCCTCGGCACGTCGCTGAAACTTGCCATGACGCGGCGACAGAACTGGGTTCTCGGGCTCTACGGCCTGCTGCTGTCGGGTCCGTTCCTGGCCTACGGTCTGCTCTGGGGCGTGCCACACATCATGCTGATGCACGGGGTCGACCGGGAGACGGCGGGCTTCTCCACCTCCCTGATGACCGTCGGCTTCGCCTTTGGCGGTCCGATCGGCGGCTTCCTCTCGGACTTCTTCCGCCGCCGCAAGCTGCCGCGGATGAACGCGGCCTTCTTCTCCGTCCTGATCTGGGGCGTGAGGCTGTACGGCATCGAACCGACATTGCTGCAGCGCCAGGTGATGATCTTCCTGGTCGGCCTGTTCGGCGGGTCGATGATCGTCTGCCTGGCAGCCGCGCGGGAACTTTCCCCGCCATCCATCGGCGGTGCGGTGACCGGCTTCGTCAACGGCATGTTCGTGGGCGGTGGCGCATTGCTGCAGCCCGCGGTCGGCATCGTGCTGGACCTGACGTGGAACGGAACCGTCTCGCCGGAAACCGGTGTGCCGATATATTCCGTCGCCGACTACAACACCGCGCTGATCGTGCTGCCGGTGTCGGCGGGCCTGGGGGCACTGCTGTCGCTGTTCATTCGCGAAAGCCATTGCAAGCCGATGGGCGAAACCGCATGAGCCACCCGGTCCTGACCCGCGAAGCCATCGCCGGGGGCGACCTGGACGCGTTCATGCAGGACGCGGAACGCCGTGGACTGCTGACCCGCCTGTCCGACGAGGCGCGGGAGGCATCCCGTGACCGCACACTGGCGCGCTTTGACCCCGGCGAGGACATCTGGGTCTTTGGCTATGGCTCCCTGATCTGGAACCCGGCGTTTCATTTCGAGGAACAGCGCACGGCCCGGATTCATGGCCTGCACCGCAGGTTCTGCCTCGAAACCCCGCTGGGGCGTGGATCGCCGGAACAGCCCGGCCGCGTGCTGGGGCTGGACCGTGGCGGCAGCTGTTCGGGCATGGCGTTCCGCCTCGACCCCGACAAGGCGAAGCACGAGCTTGGCATCCTCTGGCGGCGCGAGATGATCTCCGACGCCTACAGCGCGGCGATCGTCCGGGCGCGAATGGATGATGGCCAGGTGGTGCGGGCGGCAACCTTCATCATCAACCGCAAGAGCCCGCGATACTGTGGCGAGACCGACCTCGACAAGGTCGCCTACAGCATCGCCCATGCAGAAGGCTGGCTCGGCCCCTGCTCCGACTACCTGTTCCAGACCCTGGAAGGCCTGCACGGGCTGGGATTGCGGGACAGCTATCTGGAGAAGCTGGCGAAGAAGGTCAGGGCCTTTCAGGCCGACCGCGAGGCTCGGCCACCGGCGACCGACGCCCTGCCCTGATCGCCGCGCCGGCTGCGCAAGGCGGTGACCTCGGCGGCAACCGTCGCCATCACGCGTTGCCAGTTGCCGTCCGGCAGGCGGACGATGTCGCGCATGTGGGGGAAGAAGGGGTTTTCCGCCTGTCCCAGCGCAAATTCGTAGGGCAGCCGCGACAGCACCAGCGACGGGACACCTATCGACCCGGCAAGCTGCCGCACCGTGTTCGTCGGCGCGATCACCAGGTCCAGGCCGGCGATCAGCGCGGCGGTGCCATCGAAGTCATCCTTCAGGTCCAGGCCGGATTCGCGATGCACCCGCACGTCGAACTGCCGTTCTGCCGCCGCCAGTTCCTGTTCCACCGCGCCATACTGCAGGTTCACCCATTCGACATCAGGAATCGTGAGAACATCGCCCCACTGGTCCAGCGGCACGTAGCCACGGTCCCGCAGGCGGTTGCGGTGGATACTGGTCCAGCTGATGCCGATCCGCAGACGTGCGGAAGGTTCCACATTCACCGCCGGTTTCAGGCGCGGCGGATGGGCGGGAAACCGAAGCGGATCCCGTCGGAAAAGGGTCTGCAGGCTGCCCGCCTCGATCATCGCGTCGAACTTCGGTGCCTCCTTCAACCAGGCATACCCCCGGTGAAAGCCGGGCACGTCCGATGCCTGCCAGGGGACGAAATTCACCCCGGGGAAGGAGCGCTGGCACAGGTCGAGCAGGCGCGGGTCGCATTCCCACCAGAGTTCGGCCACCCGTGCACGGGCATCGTCGATGCAGTGCAGGAAATGCAGTTCGTCACCCACCCCCTGCTCCGCCACGACCAGCAACCGCCCGGCGGGCATCTCGCGCCCGTCCCAGCGTTTCAGTTTCAGATCACGCCGCACGTAGCCGGGAAATGCCCGGTCAAGCCGTGCCTCGTAGTCACGCCAGCCATGGGCAAGGTCGCCCGTGCCCAGCGCGAACAGCGCATGGTTGAACCGCAAGGCTGCATCATCGGGGCGCAGTTTCAGGGCCTGCGCATAGGCCTGCGACGCGGCGTCCGGCCGCGCCATGGCGAACAGCACCTCGGCCAGGTTACCCGCCGCGGCGCCGTTGCGCGGGTTCAGGCGCAGTGCCTCCCGCAGGAATGTCTCCGCGTTCGCATGGTCTTCCAGGTCGGCCATGACGACGCCCAGCGCGGTCCAGAGCGCGTCTTCCTCCGGGGACAGCTGCAATGCGGATTGCAGCAGTTCGACGGCATCTTCCTGCCGTCCCAGGTCGCGCATCGCATGGGCCAGGCCGGTCTGTGCATCGACGCTGCCCGGTGTTGCCAGCGCGGCGGCGCGGAAGAACCCGACGGCCTGTTCCGACGCCTTCAGGTCACGCGCCAGCTGCCCCAGGGCCAGCAAGGTGCGCGGATCACCGTCAGGGGCATGATCCAGCGCGGTGGTAAAGGCGTCCACCGCCCCGGCAGCATCCCCCAGCGCCTGCCGGGCGCGGGCCAGTCCGAAATGAACCTCGAAGACACCGGGCGCGGTCCGGCGTGCCTGTTCAAACACCTGCAGGGCCTGGTCAGGCCGCCCGCGCGCCATCAGGCCATTGGCCCGCTGCACGCTCTTCCGCGCCAGTTTTCCGCTCTGTTTCACTCTGCCGCTGCTCCCGCCGAGATATGCTCCCAAGGTGCCGCAACAGGGTTAACAAAGTGTCATTCGGCGACCAGGGTCACCCCGTCTGAAACAAGGGTGTCGATGTCGCCGTCACTCAGGCCCACCTCGCGCAGGTAGTGCCGGGTATCGGCTCCCTTCAGCGGCGGCGGCGTCGGGTCCTGGATCATCGCCTGCGGGTCCGCGATGCGGAACCCCGGCCCCATGACCTCTATCGGGCGCCCAAGGCCCGGCACGTCGGGGATCGTGTGCAGCAGGCCACGCTCGCGCACATGCGGGTGGGCCATGATCTCCGGCACATCCCGCAGCTTGCCGGCGGGGACGGAGGCCGCCCCCAGCAGTGCCTCCCACTCCAGGGCCGTGCGGGTGGCAAATACCTCGAACAGGATCGGCTGCACCCGGTCCGCGACCTCCGGCCTGCCATTCCAGTCCATGACGTCCGGGTCATCGATCAGGTCTTCACGGCCGATCACCCGCAGCACCGATTCCGCCTGCGCCCGCGTGTTGGCCGCCGTCACGATCATGCCGTCCGCGGTCTCGAACATGCCGGAGAACGGGCTGCCGGAGAACGCGCGGCGACCCATGGCAGGCGGCTGTCGCTGGCTGGTCAGCCATTGCTGCACCACCGGTGCCATGATGATCAGCGATGCGTCCAGCATGGATACGTCCACGTATTGCCCCTGCCCGGTCGCACGGGACTGGAACAGCGCCGTGGACAGCGCGAAAGCCCCCAGAAGACCGACCACGTAGTCGATGACCGGGAAACCGACACGCACCGGGTCTTCGGTGCCGTTCTGCATCGACGCCATGGCGGAAATGCCCTGCACCAGGTGGTCATAGGCCGGGACATCGCGCAGCGGACCGGTCTGCCCGAAACCGGTGAGCGAACAGTAGACCAGCCGTTCGTTGATCTGCTTCAGGTCGTCATAGCCCAGCCCCAGGCCCGCCATGGTACCGGGCTGGTAATTCTCCACCATCGCGTCGGAGGTCGCGGCAAGCCGGCGAAACAGGTCCTGCCCGCGCGGGTCCTTCAGGTTCAGCACGACGGATTTCTTGTTCGCGTTCTGCGCCAGGAAACTCTCCGACAGGCCCGCCCCGGCAAGCTCGGCGTCCGGGCTGGCGTAGCGGATGAAATCGCGCGGCTCCACCGCCTCGACCTTGATCACCTCCGCCCCGAACCAGGCCATCTGGTAACAGCAGAATGGCCCGGCAAGGACATGGGTCGGATCCAGGATGCGAATTCCCTCGAACGGCTTCATGATCAACGCCCTCCCCGGCGATCAGCAGGTTTCATGCGCCGTCAGGCGACGCGGTAATGGTCCAGAAAAGCAGGGTCGGGCCGCACACCGAGCCCGGGTCCGCCAGGCAGGCTGACGAAGCCCCCGTTGCGTTTCACCTGGCCCTGGATATCCAGCGGCTCCGACAGCATGTCATCGCGGAACCGGTTCGGCGTGGTGTCGAATTCCAGCATCGGCTCCCACGGATGCAACCCGCCCGGCATGTCGGGCATGGCAGCCAGCAGATGCATGTTGGTGGTCACGGCAATGGCCGAGCCCCAGACGTGGTTGATCACCGGAATGAACTGGCTGTGGCAGAGCGCCAGCACCTTCTGGAATTCGCTGATGCCACCCAGCGCGCAGACTTCCGGCTGCGCCAGCCCGACCATGCCCGCGGCCAGCAGGTCGCGCCAGCCGTAGCGCGTGAATTCCGCTTCCCCGCCCGCAATCGTCGTCTTCAGCCTGGCGCGCAATTCGGCATAGCCTGCCCGGTCCTCCGGCGCCACCGGTTCCTCGAACCAGTAGGCCCCCAGGTCATCCAGCGCCCGTCCCACGGTCAGCGCGTCCGGCGTCGTATAGCAATGGTTGGCGTCTACGGCGAAGCGGAACCCGTCACCCACGCCCTCGCGTACCGCCGTGGCCAGTTCGATGTCGATGGCGGGGCCAAGCCCGACCTTCATCTTGGTTGCCGCGAACCCGGCCTCGCGGATCGACGCGGCCTCTTCGCGAAATGCCGCGGCAAGATCAGGGATGCGCCGCAGCATCATGCCATAGCCATAGACCGGGATGCGTTGCCGCGTCGGGCCGCCCAGCAGGCTGTAGAGCGGCATTCCCGCCGCCTGGCCCGTGATGTCCCACAGCGCGATGTCGAGACCGGACAGGGACTGGATCGGCATGCCCTTCTGCCCATGGTCGCGCAGCATGTTGTAGCAATGCTGCCAGATCGCCTCCCGCGCCAGCGGGTCACGCCCCAGCACCATGGGCTGCAGCACCTGTTCGACGATCGTCCTGTTGGCCAGCGCGATCGGCCCGGGGCCGAAGCATTCGCCCCAGCCGGTCAGCCCCTCGTCCGTCGAGACCTCGACCAGGTGCGCGGTGCGGGCCGCGTAGTACTGCTGCGAATAGCCGAGTTCCTCGTCCAGTTCATAGCGCAGCACATGACTGCGAACGCCGATGATCTTCATGCCCCTGCCTGCCCCCAAACCGCTCCCCTGCCGAGACAGGATAGCGCAAACCGCGCGCGGCTCATCCCCCAAAGCAGAAGGGCCCCCGCCACGGTTGGTGGCGAGGGCCCTCTGGTCGTTCAATCGTTCAGCGGCAGGCAGGACGTCACGCGGCCTTTGCTTTGGCGTTGCGCGCCTTCACGGCCGCCAGCATCGTGTCGGCGTCGGAGACCTCGAACGGGTCGGTCTCGCAAAGGTCGCTCTTGCCCGGCTCGACGAACATCTCGACCACTTCGCCGTCATCGACCAGCGCCGAGTAACGCCATGAACGGGCACCGAAGCCCAGGTTGGCCTTGTCCACCAGCATGTCCATGCCCCTGGTGAAGTCGGCATTGCCATCCGGCAACAGGGTCACGTTCTTCGCGCCGAGGTTCTTGCCCCACTGGTACATCACGAAGGCGTCGTTGACGGACATGCAGATGACCTCATCCACGCCTTCCGCCTTCAGGGCCTCGAAGTTGGCCTCGTAACCCGGCAGGTGGGTGGAGCTGCAGGTCGGGGTGAACGCGCCGGGAAGCGAGAACAGGACAACCTTGCGCCCCTTGAAGATGTCGTCGCTGGTGCGGTCCTGCCAGCGGAAGGGGTTCGGGCCGCCTACCGCTTCGTCACGCACGCGGGTCTTGAAAGTCACGCTGGGTACACGCATCGAAAATCTCCTGCAATCTCATGTCGGTGGGGCCGTTCGCGGCCCCGATGCAGTGAACATAATCACCTATGCGCAAAGTTCAATGCTCTTTGGAATTATTTTAAAGAACGCGCTCGACTGATGCTGACAGCATCGCGACATTCCTGTCCTTTCAGGGGGTTACGGACTCAGGCTGCCTTGCGTGCCACGGGCAGGATCAGGGCCGACAGGGCAACACCCGCCGCGGCGGCGGCAAGGATCAGGAACAGCACGTCAAGCCCGTGATCATCATGCACGGAGCCGATGAGTCGCGGCACCACGGCGGCGACCAGGAGGGCCAGAACGAACTTCACCGCGAACACCCGTCCACGCCAGGCGGCCCGCGTGTAGCGGGTGACGATCGTGTCGTGGATCGGGATCTCGCCGAAGATCAGCGCCATCATCATGATGGATGCCAGCACGATGGGAATGCCGGAGATGGAGGCCACCAGCGCCAGCATCGGCACCTGGCAGAGCGCGATCAGGAACAGGATGCGGCGCACCGGGAACCGATCGATCAGGTGGCCGACGGCGATCTGCGCGAAGGACGCGATCGCCAGGACGATCGCCGCATAGGTGCCGATGGTGCCGATATCGCTGGTGATGTCGGACAGGCGTTCCGAGAACAGTTTCGGCAGCACCACGGCGGAGGCATGGAAGATCACGCCGCCAAACAGGATCGTCAGGGTCAGGGCCAGTGCCACCCGGATCAGCACGGGACGGGTCAGATCATGCTCCCCCGGGTCCGGCACGGTGCGTTTCTCTGCCCTCACGATGCCGCGTCCCTGTCGGCAGAACCGGATATAGGCGAGACCGACCAGGACCGACACAAGGCCCGGCACGATGAAGGCGGCGCGCCAGTTGGCGATCTCGATCAGCCAGCCGGTCAGCAACGGTGCGGCAGCCAGTCCCATGTTGCCCCAGACACCATTGATGCCCAGCGCGCGCCCGACCTTCTCCTGGCCCTCCACCACCATCGCGATGCCGACGGGATGATAGATCGCCGCGAAGGTACCGATGGCACCCAGCCCCAGCATGATCTGCCAGGTTTCGTCCGCGAAGCCGGTCGCGATGGAAGCCCCGCCGATCCCGATGAAGAAGACCGCGATCATGCCCTGCCGCGACCAGCGATCCGCCAGCCAGCCCGCCGGAAGCGACCCGACACCGAACATGACCAGCGCCGGGGTCAGCAGTTCCAGAAGCTGCCGGTATGACATGCCCTCCTGCCCTGCCAGTGCCACCGCGACGGTGGCAAAGATGAGCATGAACATGTGGTCGAAGAAATGGCCCACGTTCAGGAAGAGGAACCCGACCCGGTCACGGGACAGGTAACCGGTGCTCTGCGGCGATGCGGCGAAATCAGTCATGTGCGAGACAATACATGAAAATCACGCCGGGCACCCGCCCCGGACGCAGACCCGACACGCGTCGGATGCAGGCAGGACGCGTCAACGCGTCATCGCCGTCACGACACCATGCGGCAAATGACGAAGCCCCCGGACCCGCCGTGGCAGGCGCCCGGAAGTCCGACCGGCCTCAGTCTTCCTTCTTCTCCACCTTCGGCATGACCGTCCGGATGTGCAGTTCGCGCAGCTGCTTCGGATCGGCCGGTGCCGGGGCACCCATCAGCAGATCCTGCGCCTGCTGGTTCATGGGGAAGGCCACGATCTCGCGCAGGTTCGGCTCATCCAGGATCAGCATGACGATCCGGTCGATACCCGGCGCGATGCCACCATGGGGCGGCGCGCCGTAGCGCAGGGCATTCATCATGCCCGCGAACTGGGTCTCGACTTCCGCCGCGTCGTACCCCGCAATCTCGAATGCCTTGAGCATGATGTCCGGGCGATGGTTCCGGATGGCACCCGACGAAAGCTCGATCCCGTTGCAGACGATGTCGTACTGGTAGGCAAGGATATCCAGCGGATCCATGGTCTCCAGCGCTTCCATCCCGCCTTGCGGCATGGAGAACGGGTTGTGGGAGAAGTCGATCTTCTTCTCGTCCTCGTTCCATTCGAAGTGCGGGAAATCGACGATCCAGCAGAACCGGTACTGGCCACGCTGGATCAGTTCCAGCTGGTCCGCCAGCTTGATACGTGCCTTGCCGGCCAGCGTGGCGGCACCCTGGGCCTGGTCGCAGGCGAAGAACACGGCATCGCCGGCTTCGAGGCCGCAAGCCACCCGAATGGCCTCGACACGAGCGGCGTCGAGGTTCTTGGCAATCGGACCCTTCGGGCCTTCCTCGCCGAAGATGATGTAGCCCAGGCCCGCCGCACCCTCGCGCCGCGCCCAGTCATTGACACCGTCGAAGAAGGACCGCGGACGGGAACCGGCACCCGGGGCCGGGATGGCGCGCACGACCGCGCCCTTGTCGATGGACCTTGCGAAGATGCCGAAGCCACCGCCACGGAACTCTTCGGTCACGTCGTGGATGTCCATGGATTCCGCAATCCGCAGGTCCGGCTTGTCGGTGCCGTAGCGCAGCATGGCCTCCCGGTAGGGAATGCGCGGGAACGGCTTGTCCACCACCGGCCAGTCGGAGAACTCCTCGAACGTGCCGGCAAGAACGGGTTCGATGGCCTGGAAGACGTCTTCCTGCGTGACGAAGCTCATCTCCACGTCAAGCTGGTAGAACTCGCCCGGGCTGCGGTCGGCACGGGCGTCCTCGTCGCGGAAGCACGGCGCAATCTGGAAATAGCGGTCGAAGCCGGAGATCATCAGCAACTGCTTGAACTGCTGCGGCGCCTGCGGCAGCGCGTAGAACTGGCCCGGATGCACCCGGCTGGGCACCAGGAAGTCGCGCGCGCCCTCGGGGCTCGACGCCGTAAGGATCGGCGTCTGGAATTCCATGAAGCCTTCGTCGTTCATGCGGCGGCGAATGGCGGAGATGATCCTTGACCGCATGGTGATGTTGCGGTGCATCCGCTCCCGCCGCAGATCCAGGAACCGGTACTTCAGGCGGATGTCTTCCGGGTATTCCTGGTCGCCGAAGACGGGCATCGGCAGGTCACCGGTGCTGCTCTGCACGTCGACCGCTTCGATGCGCACCTCGATCTCGCCGGTCGGCAGATCGGGATTGATGGCATCCGCATCGCGCGGCACGACACGGCCGGTGACGGTGATGACGCTTTCGGCGCGGGCGCCGTCGACTTCCGCGAACCCCGGCTCATCGGCCTCGACCACGCACTGGGTCAGGCCGTAATGGTCGCGCAGGTCGACGAACAGCAGGTTGCCATGATCGCGCTTGCGATGAATCCAGCCCGACAGGCGAACGGTCGCGTTCTCGTCGGCGCGGCGCAGGGCACCACAGGTATGGGTACGAAAGGCATGCATGGGCGGGAAACCATCTGTTGAAACGGATCGGAGCAGGCGCGCCGGAACGAAACCCCTATGGCCCGAATTGTCAAGGTCGATCCACGCCTGCGTCCGTTCTCACTGGCAGCGACGCCTGATCTGCTATAAGCCACCGCCATGCAGATCATCACCAGTACAGAATCGCTACAGCGATACATCGACGGGCTGTCCGGGCAACCGTACGTCGCCATCGATACCGAGTTCCTGCGGGAAAACACCTATTATCCCAAGCTCTGCCTGGTTCAGCTTGCCGGACCGGCGGACGAGGGCGCGATCATCGACCCCCTCGCCGCGGGACTGGACCAGCAGCCGCTGTTCGACCTGCTGGCCGATCCGGGCATCGTGAAGGTGTTCCATGCCGCCCGGCAGGATATCGAGATCTTCGTCAACATGACCGGGTCGGTACCGACACCGCTGTTCGACACGCAGGTCGCGGCAATGGTCATGGGGTTCGGGGAACAGATCGCCTATGACGCCCTGGTGCGGAAGCTGGCGGGACAGAGCATCGACAAGACCAGCCGCTTCACCGACTGGTCGCGCCGCCCGTTGAGCGACAAGCAGCTTTCCTATGCGCTGTCGGACGTGACGCACCTGCGCACGGTCTACGACCGGATGCTGGAAGAGCTCGAGCGGTCCGGCCGCCACGAATGGGTTGGCGGGGAGATGGGGACGCTGGCCGATCTGTCGATCTATTCGGTTCAGCCTGAAGATGCCTGGAAACGCCTGAAGGCGCGCACCAACAAGCCACGTTTCCTGGCCGTGTTGCGCGAACTGGCGGCATGGCGGGAACTGGAAGCCCAGCGTCGCGACCTGCCGCGCAACCGTGTGATCCGTGACGAGGCGCTGCTGGAAATCGCCTCCGACCCGCCGGAGAACCGCGACAAGCTGGCCGCCGTCCGCAGCCTGAACCGCAAGATCGCGGAAGGTCCGTTCGGCAACGGGCTGATGGAAGCCGTCAAGGTCGCGCTGGACATGCCGAAGGAATCCTGGCCGCGCGTGGAACGGTCCGAACCGCCCGCCCCGGCACTGCTGCCGGTCATCGAATTGCTGAAGGTGCTGATGAAACGCAAGTGCGCGGCCCACGGCGTGGCACAGAAGCTGGTTTGCCCCGGCCCGGACATCGAGAAGCTGGCCGCGGATGACGAAGCCGACATTCCGGCCCTGAAGGGCTGGCGGCGTGAAGTGTTCGGCAATGACGCCTTGCGGCTGAAGTCCGGCCGCCTCGGCCTTGCCATCCAGGGCCAGGAAGTCGTGGAGATCGCGCTCGACGCGCCTGAGTAATTCGAATGCTGACGGATATCGGCACCCAGATGGGCAACGGCTTCGTTGCCCTGATGACCTACGAGACCCTGTTGCTCGCCCTGGCCATGCTGCTGGCCGGGCTGACCCGTGGCTTCAGCGGCTTCGGCGCGGCCCTGGTCTTCGTGCCCCTGTCCAGTGCCTTCCTGGACCCGAGGATCGCGATCGTCGCGCTCTGGATGATCAACTCGACCTTCGGCCTGCCCCTGACCCTGCAGGGCATCCGCAGATGCAACTGGCGCGAGATGGTGCCGATCACCATCGGCATTGCCATCGCGACACCTGCCGGGGCCTGGATCCTGACCCATGCCCCGACCGACGTCCTCCGCTGGATCATTTCCGGCATGGTTCTCGCCGCTGTCCTGGCCATGGCTTCCGGCTGGCAACGCACGCGGCCGGTGCCGACAGCGGGGGTGGTCGGTGTCGGCCTGTTGTCCGGCCTCGCCGGCGGCATCGCCAGCTTCTACGGCCCGCCGGTGATCCTGTTCTGGGTCGGCGGTGCGGGCGATGTGCGCGCGATACGCCACAACGTGAACGCCCTGTTCGCGGTGACAATGGTGATCGGCGGCCTGACATTCCTGGCCTACGGGTTGATCGGCATGCCGCAGATGCTGCTGGCCATCACCCTCGGCCCCGCCTACGGCCTGGGCCTGTATCTCGGCGCGCGCCTGTTTCCCTTTGCGTCGGAAAGGCTGTTTCGCCGTGCCGCGCTGGCGCTGTGCGGCCTGTCCGCGCTGGCGGCAATACCGATCTGGTAGGGGCCGGTCACCGATCCGCCATGGGGGCGAAGACCCGCCCCGATCAGACGGCTTCGATCCGCGACGTGCAGTTGAAGGTATTCGCCAGCCGCTTCAACCGGGCCTCCACCGTTTCCCCGATCAGTTCACGCAGCGACATCGGCACCGTCAGCACCAGTTCATCGCCATTGCGGTCGATGCGCGCGCCCTTCAGCGCGGCAGGGGCACCGCAGCCCAGCGTCTGGGCCAGTCGCATCGCGGCGCCGATCTGGCTCGCCTGCCGGATCATGTCCTCCGACAGCAGGGCCTCCATCTCTTCCACCGCGTCACCGCTTGCCTTGTGAGAATAACGCCGCAGCACGGTGGTGGCGACGAATGCACGCTCCGT
>CAJYBQ010000048.1 GCA_913064755.1 uncultured Alphaproteobacteria bacterium | reverse complement strand
AGCCGCCGTACCTGACGAATGCGACGGGGCGCTGGTCTGCCTGGGCGACATGCCGCGCGTCACCCCGGACCTGCTCGACCGCATGATCGCCGCCTACAACCCGGTGGAGGGCCGTGCCATCATCATTCCCACGCGACACGGCAAGCGGGGCAACCCCGTCCTGTTCGACCACCGTTTCTTCGCTGCCATCCGCGATGTCGCCGGCGATACCGGTGCCCGGCACCTGATCGGCCAGAACGAGGACCTGGTGGCAGAGGTCGCGGTGGAGGATGATTCCATCTTCATGGATGTCGACACGCCCGAGGCACTGGCCATGGCGCGCAGCTGATGGCGTATGATGTTGCGGCAGTCCGCGCCCAGTTCCCGATCCTGCACCCGGTCGCGGCGGATGATGGTACCGTCCGCCCGCTGCACTACCTGGACAACGGGGCGACCGCACAGGTGCCCCGCGCCGTGCTGGATGCCATGGTGGCGCATGAAACGACCGCCCGGTCGAACGTCCATCGCTCCGTCCATCGACTGGCCGAGGCCGCAACCCGCGCCTACGAGGGCGCGCGACAGGATATCGCCCGCTTCATCGGATCGCAGCCGGCCCAGGTGATCTTCACGTCCGGCACCACGGCGGCCATCAACCTGGTTGCCCATTGTTTCGGTGCCCGGTTGCGGCCGGGCGACGAGGTGCTGGTATCCGTGCTGGAACATCATTCCAACATCGTGCCCTGGCAGATGCTGCGCGAGCGCAGCGGCATCGTGATGAAGGCCCTGCCCGCAACAGCCGACGGGCGGATCGACCTGGACCGGCTGGACGATCTGGTCACAGACAGGACGCGGCTCATCGCCCTCACCCATGCCGCGAATGTCACCGGTGCCGTGACGGATGTCGCCCGCGTGGTGGCCGCCGCCCGCGCAGTGGGGGCCGAGGTCCTGCTGGACGGTGCGCAGATGGTGCCGCACGGGCCGCTCGATGTGCCCGCGCTGGGGGTCGGGTTCTATTGCTTCTCCGGCCACAAGATGTTCGGCCCGAACGGGATCGGTGTGCTCTGGGGTCGCGAGGATCTGCTCGCCGACATGCCGCCGTTCATGGGCGGGGGGGAGATGATCGCCCATGTCACCCTCGACCGGACCAGCTATGCCGCGCCACCGATGCGCTTCGAAGCCGGAACGCCCCCGATCACTCCCGCCATCGGCCTCGCCGCCGCCGCCCGCTGGCTGGCCGGTCAGGACCTGGCCGGGGCCGAGGCACACCTGAAGCAACTGACTGCCCTGGCGATCGACGGCCTGTCGGAGATGGAGGGGATCTCGGTGATCGGTCCGACCGGAACACAGGCCAGGATGCCGGTGATTTCCTTCACCATGGACCCGCTGCACCCCCACGACGTGGCACAGATCCTGGACAGCCACGGGGTCGCGGTGCGCGGTGGCCATCACTGCGCGCAGCCCTACATGGACAGTCGCGACATCGCCGGAACCGTCCGCGCCTCGCTGGCGCTCTACAATGACCGGGATGACGTCGATGCCCTGTTGCGGGGATTGCACGAGGTGAGGGCACTGTTGTGAGCGAGATCTACCAGACCGCATTCCTGAAACTGGCCGGCCGGGCCAGCGGCGCCGGGCGGCTGGATGCCCCCGATGCAACGGCCACGACGCACAACCCGATGTGCGGCGACCGCATCACGCTGGACCTGCAACTCGACGGTGACCGGATCACCGGGATCGGTTACGAGATCCGTGCCTGCCTGGTCTGCCAGGCGTCCACGTCGATCGTCGGCGCGACCGCGGTCGGGCAGACCCTGGGCGACATGGACGCGATGAAGGATGCACTGCAGGCCTTCCTGAAGGACGAAACCGGCGCGCCGTCGGATTACGGCGATTTCCTGCCCGTCAGAGACCACATCAGCCGTCATACGTGCGTTCTTCTGCCCTATCAGGCCATCCAGGACGCCGTTTCGGCCGCAATCAACAAATAGCCCGACCTGCCGCAAGCACCCGTCACGAACGCGGATCAGCGCTTGCGGAAGAACTGGGCGGCACCCCAACCGGCCAGGCAGGCGACGATCACGGCGAAGATGCCATAGAGGGCCGGCTGGCGCTGGGCGAAGATGTAGATCGCCCGTTCCATGCCCGACTTGTCGATGATGATCGGCTTTGTTTCACCCACCACCACCTGGCCATCCTGGAACAGGTAGATCAGCGCATTGTAGTTGCCGACCGGTACATTGGCGGGGAACGGGATGTCGGCACGAAACAGACGGTTGTAGATCACGGAGACCGCGCCCTCGTCCAGGCTGTAGAGACCGTTTTCCGCGCGGCGGCGGCGGATCGCACTGGCAAATGGATCGGGTGCATCGGCGTTTGTCGCCTCGCCGGTGAAACGAAGATTCTCGATCCCGATCCCGTTGCGCCTCAGGACACGGGGGCTGGCGATCTCGGCCAGGGGACGGTTCGATGCGACGGCATAGAAACCGGGAACACCGCTATAGGAAACGGCCTCGGTATTGATCCAGATGCCGCCAACACGGCCCTTGCGCCTGACGTTCAGGTCCTGATCGGGTCCGCGGATGACGATGACCACATCGCCCCCGCCCTCCCCCATCGCGCCGAAGAGCAGCAGTTCCGTGCCCGTGTAGCTGGACGTGATGCCGATTCGATGGGCGGATATATCGCTGACCAGGGTGGCGTCGGCCTGGACCGGGGCACTGCTGCCGACCAGGACGGAAAGGGCGATCAGGATGCGCTGGATCATTGCGCGCTCCCGCCGATCGACAGGCTGTAGAGTTCGTCGGGGGTGATGAACAGGTCGAACCCCAGCTTGATGCAGACCGCGAGGACCATGGCGGCCAGCAGCGCCCGCAACTGTTCGGCCTTCAGGTGCACACCAACCCGCGCGCCGATCTGCGCGCCGATGACCGATCCGGGCAGCAGCAGCAGGGCAAGCAGCACATCCACCGTCTGCGTGTTCACGGAATGCATCACGGTGACGGCCGCCGTGACGAAAGTGATCTGGAACAGGGAGGTGCCGACAACCACCGCGGTCGGCATGCCCAGCAGGTAGATCATCGCCGGAACCATGACGAAGCCACCGCCGACGCCCATGATCGCGGCCAGCACGCCGACCAGCAGTCCGACCGCGAGCGGCGGCAGGACGCTGATGTAGAGTTTCGAGCGGCGGAACCGCATCTTGAACGGCAGCCCGTGCACCCAGTAGTGCTGATGCATCTTGCGTCGCGTCACGCCGCGCCTCTGGCGGAACAGCGCGCGCGTGCTCTCCACGAACATCAGGGACCCGATGATGCCGAGAAACACCACGTAGGACAGCCGGATCATCAGGTCCACCTGCCCCAGGCTCTTCATGTAGGCAAAGATCAGACTGCCGAAGAAGGACCCGACGAGCCCGCCAGCAAGCAGCACAAGCCCCATCTGTATGTCGACGTTCTTGCGGCGCCAGTGGCCGATGGCGCCGGAGACACTGGCGGCAACGATCTGGTTCGCCTGCGTCGCCACGGCTACCGCGGCCGGAACCCCCATGAAGATCAGCAGCGGCGTCATCAGGAAGCCGCCACCCACGCCGAATATTCCGGACAGGAAACCGATCCCCGCACCCATGCCGATCAACAGCAGCGCATTAATTGGCATTTCGGCGATGGGGAGGTAGATCTGCACCGGTCGCGCTTACCCTGTCAGTAACCCCTCACCGACAGGTCGCCGGCAAGGTCTCTCAATTGCCAAACAGCTTCCCAAGTCCACTGCCGCGTCGTTCGTTCCCCGGCCCCGCCGTGTCCGGGGTGCCGCCCGTCATGCGCAGCACGGCCCGCTCCAGTGGCTGGACCGATGCCGCTGCGCGTTCCGCCGCTTCCGCCGAACGCCGCACATCCTTGGCGAGATTGCCCATGTCTTCAAGCTGTCGCGATAGGGCCTGCACGGGTTCCGCCACGGGAAGAAGCAGCCCGAGATAGGCATGGATCAGAAGCTTGATCTCGTCGAATTCCGCCTGCATCCGCGGGTAAGGCTCAGTCGCCTGACCGGATGCCTCGGGAACTTCCTGCAGATGCGTGGTTTCGACTGTCGCGGGCTTCGCCGCCGCGGCGCGTTCGCGCTGCAGGGTTGTCTCCAGGGCGATGCGCTGGGCATCCAGTTGTTCCTGGATCGCGGCCAGCAGGACCGCGTTCGGCAGCGCGGGCAATTGTGCATCCTCACCGCCACGGGCCTGCCCCGAACCAAGTTCTTCCGCCACTGCCTTGCGAATGGTACGATTGAGCCAGTGTCCGAGCGTCAACCCCGAGCGTCGGGCCGCCTTCTTGGCGGCTTCACGCGTCTCCGGCTCGACGCCGCGTACGCTCCAAGGGGTTTCAGTCGACATTTTCCTGGTTCCAGGCCCGGTTTCGTACATTTCCGTGCGATTCGGACAGTTTGCTCACACTCCCACTGAATCGGCAAGGAACCCGGCAAAATCAATATGTCAGCCGCCCTGTTGCAGTGCCTGCAGGACTGAATCGGTGATCTTTCCCGTTACCGTCAGACCGTTGTCGGCCTCGAACTGCCGGATGGCTTCCCGCGTCTGTTCACCCGGCAGGCCGTCCGGCTGGCCCGGATCGTAACCGCGCGAGATCAACAGCCGCTGGATCAGGCGGATCTGGTCTCGCCGACGCAGTTCATTGCCGCCGGAAGCCGCACCGCTGGAAGCATTGGCGACCTTCTCGTCGTACTGCGGAATGGCACGGAAACCCGCGATGCGCGCATCCTGCTCCGCCCGTTCCGCCGGGGACAGTTCCGCCGCGACATTGGCCTGGTTCGCCGCCGCATCCCTGTCACCCTGCCCCGCTGCAACACCGAACCAGAAATAGGCCTGGGAATCGTCACGCGGCACCCCGAGACCGCCCATGTAGAGAGAGGCGAGATTGTACTGCGCATCCAGCACGCCCTGCTCCGCTGCCTCGCGGAACCACCTGGCGGCCTGGAAATAGTCGGGCCGGTCCTGCTCTTCCCCGACGTAGACCTGCCCGAGGAAATTCTGTGCCTCCGGATGCCCCGCGCGGGCTGCCGCATGGAACCAGACCTTCGCCAGGTCGACGTCCTTGGCGACGCCAACACCCTGACGATAAAAGATACCCAGGTTGACCTGTGCCGGAACATGCCCCTGTTCCGCGGCGCTCTGGAACCACGATGCCGACTCGCCGTAACTGACCCCGACGCCATCGCCATCACGATACCGGACACCGAGCTGGTATTGTGCCTCGGCATCACCCGCCTCCGCCCGGCTCTCCAATGCCGCGAAATCCGGCTGCCCGCCGGTCGCGGGGTCTGCTGCCGGGGTAGTCGCGGGCGGTGTTGCAGGACCCGTTGCCGCCGCGGCAGGCGCGGCAGCTTCATCGGCAGCGGCCGCTGGCTCGGACGCCGGTGCGGTGCTCGCCAGGGCGTCGTCCGACTCTGCAGGGGCAACCCCGAGGCCTGGATCTGCATCGTCGGGTGCAGGGCTGCTCAGGGTGTCGGATGTCACCGTCGGGGCCGGAACAGCCGGTGCCGCGGTATCGGCGACCGGCGCGGTCTCGCTGAGCGTTGCGCCGGGTGACGACGCGGACGCAGTGGCGTCGGCGGTGGCTTCCGTTCCGGTAGCCGGATCGTCAGACGCCGGCTGACCGGACAATGGCACCATGTCCGACAGGCTGGCGACCATCTGCCTGCCCTGGTCCATCCACTGATTGAAGCGATCACTTCCGATCAGGAAGAAACCCCCGACGAGGACGGCGAGGAAGATCAATGCGGCGATGAAATACCCAGCGCCGCGACGACGTTCCCGCGGTTCGGCAGGGGCGGTTCGCTCCGCGGCCAGCGGAGCGTCCATCGTCCTTGCGCGCGGCGTCTCCTGGCCGACACCGGGACGCGGCGATGCCTCCTGCGGCATGGCTGCCGTCGCCGCGTCGACCGTCGCCTCGTCGGGGCCACCCGCCGCGAGCAGGCTCTCGACCGGCACGATCCGGCGCGGACGATCCGGCGCCGCTGCCACTTCCGGTATGTCATCGACTTCGCCGGATTCGGTTGCGTCGGGGCTGATCGCCCGCGGATCGTCGATCTCGCCGACGAGCACACGGTCCCGCCCCGCTTCATCTGCCGCAGCCATCGCCGGGGACGCCTGCTCGGCCGGGGCCAGTTCCGGTTCCGGCTGATGCTCGGGTTCGGGTTCGGGTGCTGGCTCGGGCTCCGCAACGAAAGCCCCCGCATCCGGCACCTGCCTGCCCATGTCCGCAACGGTATCGAAATCGGGACGATCATCATCGATGAAGCCCTGCGACGCGTCGGGCTGCTCCGGCTCGGGCGGCTCGTCGGGCAGGTCGCGCAGGATCGGTTCGACCCGACGACTGACCGTGTCGCGGCGGGCCGTCAGGTCATGCAGCGCCTGCAGCGCGCCTGGCTCGGGGCGCTGCATCGGGGCGTCATCCGGATCGGCCGGGTCTTCCCGGGAACCATCATCGACAACGCCTGCTACGGCATCGTCTTCAGGGACCGGGTCAGCCACGCCACCAGCCGCTTCGGGCGTAAAGGCGGGCCCGGGTTCCGGCTCCGGTTCCACGGTTTCTTCGGGAACCTGTGCCACCTCGGCTTCAGGTTCGGGCACCGCTTCGGCTACGGGCTCCGGCTCCGGCTCCGGCTCCGGCTCTGAAGGTGCCAGCACGGCTTCATCGATCCGCGCCTGCAGGGCACCGATGCTGGCCATCACCGGGGCCAGTGCCAAGGCGAGATCGGGTCCCATGTCCCGCTCGGGCGCCGTGGTTTCGGCCGGGCGCGCGGCCATCGCCTGCTTCAGGTCCTGCAGGTCGTCGCGCAGGGCCTCCATGGCGGCGCGGTCGTGCGCGGGATCTGCATCGCTGCCCTCCGTTGCGGCGCGAAGCTCCGCGATCTCTGCCTTCAGCGGCGCCAGCTGCGCCGCGACCTGGGCCTCGATACCGTCGATCTTGCGGGCCAGGTTCAGCATGCCGTTCATCACGCGCCGCAGGTCTGCATGCACGGCGGCGTTCGCGCTGGCATCATCGTCCGTTTCGTCTCTTTCGCTGGCCTCTGCCAGCCTGTCGATCCGAGACTGGAGTCCTTGCAGGTGACCGGTCACCGCGGCCATGTCTTCCTTGTCGATGCCGGCACTACCTTGCCCCTGGGCAAGCCCGTCCATCCGGTTCTCGACCCGGTCGAGCTTCTGGTTCAAGGCGTCGAGGGTCTGCCCCAGCCCGGAAAGGTCCGGCGCGGCGGGACCGCGTTGCTCCAACGCCTCCATCCGCCGTCCCATGTTGGCAAGCGCCTGTTCCACCCGACCCAGGTCGACCGGCGCGGCAGACCCGTCTCTCACCTGGTCGACGCGACGGGCGACTTCGGATATCGCCCGCATCAGCCGCGCGGTATCCAGTGACGAACCTGCCTGTACCGGCGGCGCGGGGGCCGCGACCGGGGGCTTGTCCGCATCCGCTATGGCCTGGTTCAGCCACTGGCCGAGCGTCATGTCGGATGCCCGGGCCTTGGCCTTGGCAATCTCACGCGCGTCGGCGTCAACGCCCTTGATGCTCCACGGTGCTCCGGGTTTCATCGCAATCTTCCTGACATGCTCACTGGACATGACAACCGCCTGCAGCCCGCACGGGACCCGCCATGTCCACCAGTTTCGGTTTATGGAACGACCAAGTAGGGCCGAACTTCGTCCAAAGTCAAAGGTTGCGGCCTGGGGGCCGACAATATCGGGTAGGGCCTTGAAGACTATATGACATTTTTCACCACCACCCAAAGGCGACGAAATACCATGAACGCGGACTCAGGAATTCCGTGACTGCTGCAGGCAATGCGAGTCCGGACCCTGCGGAAACCATGATCGGAGGGGCGGTGATTCAGCGCCGCGACGATACAATCACGGGTGGTATATCAGTACAGTTCGTTGATGTTCATCACACACCGGACGATCGAACAAGGCATTCAAGCCCTTGGCATTTTCGTAAACTTTGTGCTAATTCTCTGGGTTAATAAAAACAATAAGGAATGCTGCGGTTCAGCAGAGGTTCGGACTTTGGAGGTCCTGTTATGTCGCTTCTGGTTGATCTGCTTCGTGCGTCGACTGTATCGCGGGTTCAATTCGCGAACATCGTGGGCACAAACAATCCCGATTCCCTGACGGGAACGGTGAATGACGACACGATCGCCGGTCTCGATGGCGATGACACGTTGCTGGGCGACCTGGGGAACGATTTCCTGAATGGTGGCGACGGCGCGGACTCCCTGTTCGGCAATGATGGCAATGACACCTTCCGGGGCGGCCTCGGGGACGACACCTTCGCTGGTGGCGCCGGCCGCGACGAGGCGGATTACACCAATGCCACGGATGCGGTCCTGGCCAACCTGAACACCGGCACGGTCACCTCCTCGTTCGGCACGGACTCCCTGATCGCGGTGCAGGAAATCCGCACCGGCAGCGGCAACGACACGATATTCGGCGATGCCGCCAACAACCGGTTCGAGACCGACGGTGGCGATGATTCGGTTGATGGCGGGTCCGGCGACGACACCATCTTCGCCGATGTCGGCAACGACACGATCGACGGCGGCGATGGCGACGGATTCATCCATGCAGGCGACGGCAACGACCTGGCACTGGGTGGCCTGGGCAATGACGCCGTGTTCGGCAAGGACGGCGACGACACCATCAGCGGTGGTGACGACAATGATTCGCTGGCCGGTGAGATCGGCAACGACCTGCTGAACGGCGAGGCCGGGAACGATACGCTGGCCGGTGGTGCCGGTGAGGACACGCTTTCGGGCGGGGCCGGATTCGACAGCCTGGTCGGCGGTGGTGATGCCGACCTGATCAGCGGTGGCGACGCCTTCGACAAGATCCAGGGCGACGGCGGCAATGACACCATCCTTGGTGATGCCGGCAACGACGTGATCAATGGTGGCGACGGCAACGACAGCATCGACGGCGGCGCCGATGACGATCTGCTGCGCGCCGACGACGGCGACGACGAGGCAATCGGCGGCCTGGGCAACGACCAGGTCTTCGGCGGCGCGGGCAATGATCTGCTGTCGGGCAATGACGGCAACGACACCCTGCGCGGCGACCTGAACAGCGATCTCGTCGGTGGCGATGACACCCTGAATGCCGGCGACGGTGACGACCAGGTGGAAGGCGGGCGCGGCAACGATCTGATCACCGCGACCAGTGGCGCCAATCGCCTGTTCGGCGACCTGGGCGACGACACGATCAGCGGCGGCACCGGAACGGATACCGTGAACGGCGGCGACGGCGCCGATGTGCTGGATGGCGGCGACGCCAACGACCGGATAGATGGCGGCGCGGGCGCCGACTTCGCGGTTGGCGGGCTTGGCGACGACGAGATCAATGGCCAGTCGGACAATGACACGCTGTTCGGCAACGATGGCGCGGACACCATTCGCGGTGGCGGCGGCACCGACTTCATCGAAGGTGGTGAGGGCGGCGACACGATCCAGGGCGGTTCGGAAGACGATACCATCCTTGGTCAGGGCGGCGACGACACCCTGCGCGGCGAGAGCGGCAACGACTTCATCGACGGCGGCCTGAACGACGACCTGATCGAAGGTGGGTCCGGCAACGATACCGTGACGGCTGGCGACGGCGCGGACACGGTGCGCGGCAACATCGGGGCCGACTTCATCGAGGGCAATGCCGGCGACGACGACCTTTCGGGTGAAGAAGGCAACGACTTCATCTTTGGCGGCGACGGTGGCGACACCATCACGGGCAACGAGGAACTCGACCAGCTGTTCGGCGGCGCGGGCGATGATTCGATTGTCGGTGACTCGGGCTCGGAGACCGTCCCCGGCGGCGGCTCCGACACGCTGGAGGGCGGCACCGGCAACGATACCCTGCGCGGCGGTGCCGAAGGTGACCGGCTGCTGGGCGAGGACGACAACGACAGCCTGGAAGGCGGGTCGGGCGACGACACGATCTTCGGTGGGCTTGGCGACGACTCGGCGCATGGCGACGGTGGTCGCGATCAGATCTTCGCCGGTGAGGGTGCCGATACGGTCCGCGGCTTCGACGACGCCGACCTGATTCGCGGCGGCGGCGGCAACGACGTGCTGTTCGGCAACGACAGCAAGGATACGGTCAAGGGCGACGACGGCGACGACAGCATCGACGGTGGTTCGGGCGGCGACACCCTTGTGGGTGGTGCGGGCAACGACACCATCTTCGGCAACAATGATGCAGACTTCATCGATGGCGAGGACGGCGCCGATTCGCTCTCCGGTGGCCAGGGCAGCGACATCCTGAAGGGCCGGACCGGTGACGACACCATCTTCGGCGGGTCGGACAGCGACGTGATCGAGGGCGCCGAGGGCAATGACAGCCTGGACGGCGGCGCGGGCGGCGACATCCTGCGCGCCGGTGATGGCGATGACGTCCTGCTGGGCCAGGGTGGCAGCGATATCCTGAACGCCGACGCGGGTGCGGATTCCGTCTTCGGTGGCGCGGGCAACGACGAGATGCGTGGCGGCGATGACGATGACACCCTGGTGGGTGGCTCCGGTGCCGACCGCATGGCCGGCGGCGCGGGCATCGACACGGCGGACTACACGACCTCCGCCGGTGGCGTGACGGTCAACCTGAACAACGGCAAGGGCGAACGCTCCGACGCCGAGGGCGACCAGCTCCGCAAGATCGAGAACGTCATCGGTACATCCGGTGCCGACAGCCTGTTCGGCAATGCCGACAACAACGTGCTGGATGCCCGCGCGGGCAATGACAGCCTGGTCGGGCGCGGCGGCGACGACACCCTGCTGGGCGGCGACGGGGCCGACACGCTGAAGGGCGGCGCCGGTGCGGACTCGCTGGACGGTGGTGCCGGGGTCGACGTGGCCGATTATTCCGGGTCGACCGGCCCCATCACGGTGGATATCGGTCTGGGCACGGCGTCGGGTGGCGACGCCGCTGGCGACACGCTGACCAACATCGAAGGGGCCATCGGCACCAGCGCCAACGACACGCTGATCGGTGATGCGGGCGACAACAATTTCGACGGCGCCAACGGCGACGATTCCATCGATGCCGGGGCAGGCAACGACACGCTGATCGGTGGGTCGGGCAACGACACGCTGACGGCCGGGGACGGCAACGACAGCATCAATGCAGGCAATGGCCTCGACCTGGTCTCCGACGGTGCGGGCGACGACACGCTGGCACTGGGAACCGGTGCGGACACGGTCATCGGCGGCGCGGGCGCGGATTCCACCAACGGCGGCGCGGCAACCGAAACGATCACCTTCGCGGCCTCATCCGCGGCCGTGGCCGTGGACGTGGGCAACGGCGTCGGCACGGCCGGCGATGCGGCCGGGGATACCTACCTGAACCTGGAAAACGTCATTGGTACCGCCTTCGACGACACGATCGACGGCTCCAGCGTCGCCAACGAACTGATCGGCCTGGCAGGCAACGACGCGATCACCGGTGGCAATGAACGGGACAGCATCTTCGGTGGTGCGGACAACGACACCCTGTCGTCCAACGACGGCGATGACCTGGTCGAAGGTGGCGACGGCAACGACCAGATGTTCGGCGGCAATGGCGTCGACCGCCTGTTCGGCCAGGCCGGGGACGACACGGTCAACGGCGATGCGGGTGCCGACAACATCTTCGGTGGCGACGGCAACGACTCGGTCAATGGCGGCGCGGACAGCGACCGCATCTTTGGCGGCATCGGCAATGACACCCTGAACGGTGACGGTGGCGACGACGAGATCTTCGGCGAGGCCGGGGCCGACAACCTGCGCGGTGGCCTGGGTGCCGACGAGATCTTCGGCGGCGACGACAATGATTCGGTGCGTGGCGACGACGGCGACGACACCCTGTTCGGCGACCTGGGTGACGACACCGTGCGTGGCGGCCTGGGCAATGACAGCATCAAGGGCGGCGACGGGGCCGACGTGCTGGACGGCGCGGACGGCGCCAACGCGCTCGACGGCGCGGACACGATCGACGGCGGCGCGGGCGCGGACGTGCTGCTCGGCCGGGCCGGCGATGACCTGCTGTTCGGCGGCGACGACGACGACACGGTTGCCGGTGACGATGGTGCCGACACGCTGAATGGCGGGGCCGGGGCCGACGTCGTGAACGGCGGCGAAGGCGCTGACCTGGTACGCGGTGCCGACGGCGATGACACGGTCATCGGCGGCAACGCCAACGACACGGTCCAGGGTGGCACGGGCAACGACCTGGTCCAGGGCGATGCCGGCGACGACATCCTGAATGGCGAGGCTGGTGACGACACGCTGACAGGTGGCACGGGCAACGACGCGATCGTCGGGGGCACCGGCGCGGACAGCGCAGTGGGCGGCGACGGCCTGGACACGATTTCCGGCCAGGCGGGCGCGGACACCCTGTTCGGTGACCTCGGTGCCGACCAGATCTCCGGCGGCGACGATGACGACCGCCTGTTCGGTGGGGCGGACAACGACCTTGTCCGCGGCGACGCGGGTGCCGATACCCTTTCGGGCGATGTTGGCGACGACACCCTGTCCGGCGGCGAAGGCGATGACCTGCTGTTCGGTGATGCGGGTGCGGACCTGCTGAACGGCAACAATGGCATCGACACGGTCGATTACTCGGCCGCGGGCGGTGCCCTGCGCATCAACCTGACCACCGGCATCGGTGAGCTTTCGGACGCCGCGGGCGATACCTACGCCTTCATCGAGAACGCCATTGGCGGCGGCGACGATGACGAGATCACGGGCTCCGCGACCGAGAACTCGCTGGAAGGTGGTGCAGGCAACGACCTGATCTCCGCCGGCGCGGCAGCCGATACGCTGCGCGGCCAGCTTGGCGATGACAGCCTGGAAGGCGGCGTCGGCGCCGATATCCTGGACGGTGGCGACGGCAACGACTCCGCGGACTATCGCGGCCCCAGCGCCGCGGTGAGCGTCAATATCGCGGCCGGCACGGGCACGGGTGGCGACGCGGGCGGTGACACGCTGATCTCGATCGAGAGCGCGGACGGCTCCAGCCGGCTCG
>CAJYBQ010000047.1 GCA_913064755.1 uncultured Alphaproteobacteria bacterium | reverse complement strand
CGAGCAGGCGCCGCCGGGCGCCGGGGCGGGCGTTTTCCTTGCCATGCGCGACCTTAATGCCAGTGTGCTGACCCGTGCCATCCGCTACGGCCTGCAGCCTAAGCACCGGGAACTGGAACTCACCCGCCAGGCTACGACGGATGACCTGACCGGTCTGCGCAACCGGGTCGCGTTCGACCGCGAACTCGAAAGGGCGATTGCAAGCAGCCGACGTTCAGGCAACGCCTTCGGCATCATCCTGCTCGACCTTGATCACTTCAAACCCATCAATGACCGCTTCGGTCCCGTCGTCGGCGACGCCTTTCTTGTCGAGGTCGGTATTCGGCTGGGCCATTGCTGCCGCGACTCCGATGTTATCGCGCGCTGGGGTGGCGACGAGTTTGCCGTCATCTGCGAAGGCGTCGAATCCTCGAATGACGCGGCATTGCTCGCCAGCCGGATCCGCGAAAGCATCTCCCGCCCGTTCGATATCGGGGGCACGACGGTCTCCACGACCACCAGCATGGGCATCTACTACAGCGAGGCTGGCAGCAAGGATTTCGAGCACCTGGTGCGGCGCGCGGACCATGCGCTCTATTCAGCCAAGGAATCCGGCCGCGACCGGATCGCGTTCTTCGATGGCATGATGAACGAGGAACAGGTGCACAGGACCAGGGTCCACGCGCTGGCTACCGCCGCGGTGGCCGATGACAGCATGGGTTTCGCTTTCCAGCCCGTGGTGAGCATGGCACGCCACAACGTCGAGGGGATGGAGGTGCTGTTGCGCCTGAAGGACGGTGCCGGTGGCTGGGTTCCCGCGGACGACGTGATCTCTGTTGCAATCAACAGCGACCTGATCTGGGACATGACCCGGCTGGGCCTGCAGTCCGCCGCGCGCGCCCAGGCCGACCAGGTCGCGGCGAATACGTCCGTTGCCGTGCCATTCGTCGGGGTCAACCTTGCCGGGCGGCAACTGGTCCGGCCTGACGTGATGCAGCGTCTGGAGCATTTGATCGCCACCTGCGGGGTCGTCCCCGGCACGCTCGAATTCGATATATCCGAGATGACGCTGGCGCGGGATCCCGATCGCGCGCTCTGGATCATCGACAGCATTCACCGCCTGGGTGCACGGGTCGCCATGGATGACTTCGGTCTCGGGAACATG
The DNA here is from genome assembly GCA_913064755.1 of uncultured Alphaproteobacteria bacterium. Classification (GTDB taxonomy): domain Bacteria; phylum Pseudomonadota; class Alphaproteobacteria; order Minwuiales; family Minwuiaceae; genus Minwuia. The sequence goes on along the minus strand of CAJYBQ010000047.1, from coordinate 11,886 downwards.
GCGCTGACGCAGATCGCACGCCTGCCGGTGGATCGCCTGAAGATCGATCGGTCGCTGGTCGGGGATGTCGTTCAGTCACCTTCTTCGCGCGCCATCTGCGAAAGCGTCCTGCGGCTGACGCGCAGCCTGTTCATTCCCACGGTTGCCATCGGCGTGGAGACGGACGCCGAAGCCCGGTTCTTCCGCGCCTCCGGTTGCGACATGATGCAGGGTGAGTTGAGCGGCGCACCTGTCCTGATGACGGCGACCTGACACGAGATGCGACGGCTGGCCGGGAGCACCTTCGGGCCTGGCCAGCCGCTTGACGTGGGTGTCCCATATCTACGTGGTGTGCCGATCCAGCGAGGGTGGAGGCAGCCGAAGACCGCTGTCGCGTCAGCGTCCCTGGCGGCTGCGATTCAGCAGGACTTCGTCGCGGTCGAGATCGAACGCGACCACGATCCGGTGCGAATCCGCGTCGCCTGATCCCTTGTAGTTGATCTGAACCTCGACCTGTTCCTGCTCGCTGCCGGTGCCGTCGGGGTCGAAGCCGACATCCATCGAGATCTTCTGACGCCCGGTCAGCAGACCATCGGCGGAGATCGTCGCGATGACGACCGGCACGGTGATGCTGGTCATGCGGGCGGAGCCTGATCGCGCGGCGGCAACCTGCACGGTCAGCACCGTGCGCATGGAACTGAACCCGCTGGTTTCCGTGCTGGACTTGTCATAGGCACAGGGGCTGTTGCCAGCCACGTTCAGGCGCGCCAGGGCGCGGATGTTCCCGGCCTGGTCCTTGACGGGAAAGTTCGATGCATCCTGCAGGACACCGATTTTCGGGCAGGGGCCATTCGCCGCGGAGCCGATGCCGCCGATTCCGCAGGCCGACAGGGCCAAGGCAAGACCAGTCACGATTAGGGCAGGGTAGCGCACGGATCGTCGCCTCAAAGCTTGTTGTGGGTGCCGTCGCACAGGGCGCCGCGTGCGGAATTCTTGCAGCCGCAGAAGAAGACCTTGCCGGCCTTTTCGGCTTCGTACTTCACCGGGGCGAAGTCGCTGCCCTTGTGGGTGCCGTCGCAGAACGGCTGCTTCTTGCTCTGACCGCAGGAGCACCCGAAATAGTTCTTCCCCGCCTCGACTTCCACGGCGAAGGGGGCCTTCTGGACAACAACCGGTTCGGACATGGTGGAATGGCTTCCTGATCACTGGGTCAAATCGTGGCGGCATGCTTGTCGCCCGCCGGGGCGCAATGTAGATGAGGGGGGGCAAGTCCACAAGCTGCGACGCGCGCCCTCCCACCGACCCTGCGGAGCCAGTCCATGAATGCGCCAAGCCCCCGACCGATCCGGATTCTTCTGGCCAATCCGCGTGGATTCTGTGCGGGCGTGGAACGCGCGATCCAGATCGTCGAGCGCGCGCTGGAAAAGTACGGCCCGCCGGTCTACGTGCGCCACGAGATCGTGCACAACCGCTACGTGGTCGACGGGCTGAAGGCGCGGGGGGCCATCTTCGTCGATGAACTGGACGCGGTGCCGACCGATGCCCCGGTGATCTTTTCGGCCCACGGCGTGCCGAAATGGGTGCCGGCCGAGGCCCAGCGTCGCGAACTGGTCTATCTGGACGCGACCTGCCCGCTGGTGTCGAAGGTGCACATGGAAGCGGAGAAGCACTTCAAGGCGGGGCATCACATCATCATGATCGGCCACGAAGGCCATCCTGAAGTCATCGGCACCATGGGGCAGTTGCCTGCCGGGGCAATCACGCTGGTGGAGGACGAGGCGCAGGCGGAGACGGTGCAGGTCGCCGATCCGGAAGACCTGGGGGTGATCACGCAGACAACCCTTTCGGTCGATGATACGGCGGCGATCATGGATATCCTGACACGCCGGTTCCCGACCATCCGGAAGCCGCGCAAGGAAGACATCTGCTACGCCACGACCAACCGCCAGCTCGCCGTGAAGGACGTGGCGGCGCAAAGCGAGGTCCTGCTGGTCGTCGGGGCGCCGACATCGTCGAATTCGAAGCGGCTGGTGGAGGTGGCGGACCGGGTCGGCTGCCGTGCGTCCTTGCTGGTGGAGCGTGCATCGGACCTGGACTGGGACCTGATCGGGGACGCGCGGACGGTGGGGATCACCGCGGGCGCATCCGCGCCGGAAGTGCTGGTGCAGGAGCTGATCGACGCGTTCCGCGAGCGCTTCGCGGTCGAGGTCGTGAACATTGCCGGGGCCGAGGAAGGTATTTCCTTCAAGCTGCCGCGCCTGCTGCTCGACTGAAGTTGCATCTTGGCGGTCTACACGGACATAGGTGAGGACGAACTGGATCGGCTGGTGTCGGAATACGACATCGGGCAGGTGCTTGCGTGCACCGGCATCGCGGAAGGCGTCGAGAATTCGAACTTCATGCTCCAGACCGATGTCGGGATGCACATCCTGACCCTCTACGAGAAGCGCGTGGACCCTGCCGATCTGCCCTTCTTCCTGGGGCTGCTCGACCACCTGTCGACGCGCGGGTTCCCCTGTCCGTCACCGCTGCGGACCCGTGCCGGGCAGACCCTTTCGTCAGCCGCCGGTCGCCCCGCCGCCATCGTCAGCTTCCTGCGCGGTCGCTGGCCGCGAAAGCCGAAGCCCGTGCACCTGGCGGCGCTGGGGGACGCGCTGGCGCGGCTGCACCTGGGGGCGGCCGATTTCCCGCTGCGGCGGGCCAACGCGCTTTCGCTCGACGGCTGGTCCGACCTGGTCCGGCAGACCGGTTCCGGCGCGGATACCGTCATGCCCGGGCTGTCGGAAGAACTCGACCGCGAGATGGTGACCCTGCGTGCCGCCTGGCCAGGCGACCTGCCTGTGGGTGTCATTCATGCCGACCTGTTCCCGGACAACATCTTCTTCCTCGGTGATGAACTCAGCGGTGTCATCGACTTCTATTTCGCCTGCAACGACATCCTGCTCTACGACCTGGCGATCTGCCTCAATGCCTGGTGTTTCGAACGGGACGGTGCATTCAACATCACCCATGCCCGTGCCATGTTGCAGGCCTATCGCGAGCGCCGACCGATCTCCCGGGCGGAGTTCGACGCGCTGCCGTTGCTGGCGCGCGGTGCGGCGCTGCGGTTCCTGGTGACGCGGCTCTACGACTGGCTGAACACCCCGGACGGCGCATTGGTGATCAAGAAGGACCCGCTGGAATACTGGCACAAGCTGCGGTTTCACCGTGGTGTTGCCGACACCCGTGCATATGGATTGGATTACTGACGATGAAGGTGGAAATCTGGACCGATGGTGCCTGTTCCGGCAATCCCGGCCCTGGTGGCTGGGGGGCGCTGTTGCGGTTCGGCGAGAAGGAGCGGGAACTGGCGGGCGGCGACCCGGCGACCACGAACAACCGCATGGAACTGATCGCGGCGATCGAGGCACTGAACGCGCTGAAGCGCCCCTGCGAGGTGACCCTGCACACCGACAGTCGCTATGTCATGGATGGCATCACGGACTGGATCCGGGGGTGGAAGGCGCGTGGCTGGAAGACCGCGGCGAAGAAGCCCGTGAAGAATGCCGACCTCTGGCAGGCACTGGACGCGGCGACGACACCGCACGACATCAAGTGGCGATGGGTGAAGGGCCACGCGGGCGATATCGGCAACGAACGCGCCGACACGCTGGCCCGAAACGCCATTCCGAGAGGCTGATCGGGCCGGCGGCGCAGGAAGGCCGACCGGCAGGTTTACGGAAGCTTCACCTTGATCTGGCAACCTGTCGCGTCACTTGAACAGTTGACGGCTCGACGAATGCACGCCCGAGCCATTTGCAGGAGCGCCGGGACACCCATTGAGCATGAACCAGACCATTGCAGGCGCCGTTCCCGGAACGCGGCCCTGGTTCGCGTTGCCCCTGCTCGCGCTGGCGCTGCTGGTGACGGCTGTCATCGGCGTCGAGATGACACGCGATGCCGACAACGTCGCATCGATCTGGCTGCCCTCCGGACTGGCCATCGGCTTCATGGTGCGCTGGCCGGACCGTCGATTGCTGATCGGGTTCATGGCGGCCGTGACGATCGGCATCGCGAACCAGAATTTCAGTGACGATTACCTTGTGCCCCTGGGGCTGACGGCGGTGAATGTCATCGGCCTGATCGTGGTCATCGGCGGCCTGAAACTGGTTGGCTGGAAGCAGACCCATATCGACACCGGACGGGGTATCCTGCAGTTTGCGGCCATCGCCATGGGGGTGGGGCCGATCGTTGCGGCGCTTATCGGTGCGTCGATGCTGAATGCAGCCTACGGCGTGCCGTTCGAAGATGTCGCGACTCGCTGGTTCCTGGCGGACATGACCGGCAATTTCCTGGTCGCACCCGCCATCATTTCCCAGAATGCCTGGTCGCGGTTGAACCGCAAGCGCCGGGAATTTGCGCTATGGGCACTCTGCCTGCTGGCAATCGGTGTCCTGACGGTCCTGACGCAGGTGGAACCGCTCCTCTACCTGATCCCGCCGGTGATGATCTACATGGCATCGCGGATGGGGATCGGGGCGATCGGGCTGGCTGGCACGGGTGTCGCGATCCCTCTCGTCTGGGTGACGGTAACCGGGGTCGGGCCGATCTATTCCGGCGTCGATGGCAACGTGGGCCTGGCCATCCTGGAAGTGCAGATGTTCCTGCTGGCCGCCGTCGGTGTCGGTTTGCTCGTTGCCGTTCTGATGGAAGAACGCCGTCAATCCGAGATCGACCTGATGCGCTACCGCACGGCGATCGAGAACGCGCCGGATGGCATCATCCTGGCCGATCAGGATGGTCGCTTCGTGCTGTGGAACGACACTGTCTTCGATGTTCTCGGAACGACGCCAGACGAACTCGGCGACAGCAAGGCGTTCGGTCGACCGGAATACCGTGTCGAGAATTCCGCGATCATGGCACAGCTGATGGCCGGTGAAGTGATCAAGGCAAGGCCGTTCGAGCGCAAGGCGGCGGATGGCTCCGACGTGATTGCCGAACTGAACGCGGTGCCGATCATGCATGACGGTGAATTCGTCGGCGCCACCCTCAGCTTGCGTGACGTGCGTGAGGAACGCCGCCTGAAACGGCAGGCCGAAGATCGCGCAAAGGAGCTGGAGGCCTTCGTCGGGGCGACGGCTGAGGGCGTTGTCGGCACCGATGCCGACGGCAATATCACGATCTGGAACCGCGCGGCGGCAGAGATCTACGGCATCAGCGTCGAAGAAGCCTGCCGGATGCGGATCACGGAGGTGCCGTGCAACGATACCGTGGGACAGATCGAGGCGCGCATTGCCCGGCTGAAACGCGGGGAGCGGTTCCGGAACCTGAGGACCATTCAGAAGTCGCGGGATGGCAGCGAGCGAGAGGTCGAGGTTTCCATCAATCCGATCGTCGACCACGATGGCGCGTTCGCGGGCATCGCCATATCGACGCGCGACATGTCGGAAGTCCGCCGCGCCGAGGCCCGGGTGCTGGAGTCGCAGGAGCATCTGGCAACCGCCCTGACCGCCATCGACGACGCGATCGGAATCTTCGATGCGGATGAGCGCCTGATCCATTTCAACGCGAAATATGCCGACATGGTGCGCGAGTTCGACGAACCGAGGATCGGCATGGCCTGGGATGAGATTGTTCGCAAGAGCATCCATGCCGGCACGCTGCCGGACTGGCGGGCGGAAGGCAGCGTGCAGAAATGGAACGATGCGCGGCGGGATGCAAGGCAGCGCCAGGCTGAACCATTTACTGTTTCACTGAGTAATGACCGGTGGTTGCTTGGGCGTGACTACCCGATGGATGGCGGCGGTTTCGTCAGTGTTCGCCAGGACATCACCGAACTGAAGCGCCGGGAAGCCGAACTGGCACGGTCCAACAGGGACCTGGAGCAATTTGCCTTCATCGCCAGCCATGACCTGCGTGAGCCGCTGCGCAAGATCCAGTCCTTTGGCGGCATCCTGGTCGAAGATTACGGCGACAACCTGCCCGACGAGGCGCAGACCTTCCTGGGGTACATGACCAACGGCGCGGACAGGATGGAGCAGTTGATCGATGACCTGCTGCTGTTCTCCCGGGCCGGTCGCTCGGAGGAGCCGGTGACGTTGACCAGCCTCAACGAGGTTGCCGACGCGGTCATTGGAAACCTGGAGGTCCAGATTGCCGATGCTTCCGCGACAATCACGGTCGGGGAACTGCCCCAACTCCGCGCCGGGCAGATCGACCTCGAACGGGTGCTGCAGAACCTGGTCAGCAACTCCCTGAAGTATGCACATCCGGAGAGACCGCCGGCGATCGCGATCACGTGCAGCGAGCATTCCGCAGACCATGTCGTTCTCACCATCACCGACAACGGGGCGGGGATCATGCCGGAGAATGCGGAGGTGATATTCGAGCCTTTCAAGCGATTGTCGCGATCAGGCGGCGTACCCGGCACCGGCATGGGACTGGCTATCGTGCGTAAGCTGTTGCAGAACATGGGGGGGCATATCTGGCTGGACACGAGCGTCACGGACGGCGCGTGTTTCAAGATCAGGGTTGCGAATGACCATGCAGGTGAAGAATATGCAGCGGTTTCGGGGGCAGATGCGTAATGACGGCTAGAGTGATTTGGGCCGAGGATGACCTGGTTGACCGCATCCTGTTCGAGCGGGCGATCATGAAGTCCGGTGCCGCGCTGAAGCCGACATTCGTCGACGACGGGCAGGAAATGCTGGATCTGCTGAACGGCGAAGGCCGCTACGAAGGACATGGCAGGGCGCGGAACGTCGACCTGATTGTCCTCGACCTGAACATGCCGCGTATGGATGGCAGGATGCTGCTCGGCAAGCTGCAGCTCGACGTCGAGTTTCGACGCATTCCGTCAATCGTGATGACCACGTCGCTTGCGCGTCCCGATGTACTGGCGTGCTATGAGCTTGGTGCCAATTCCTACATCGCCAAACCGCGCAGTTTCGAGGAACTGGTCCAGGTCGTGCAGAACGTGGATGCCTATTGGGTCAGCACATGTGTCCTGCCGGCCGGATGATTGGCGGTCTTGTCGAGCGTTTACTTGTTGTTGACGATTTTGATGCGAACATCGACCGCGTAGAGTGAGGCTGGGAGAGTCCGAGGTGGCGCCGTTGAAGTCCAGTAATGTTGTCCAGTTGCGCAGCGCGCCGAGCGTGCGTGATGATCGCCCCATTCGCGTGCTGATGGTCGATGATGACTACGAGGACTTCGTGCTTGTCGAGCGGTTGCTGAAGTCGGGCAATCGCCGCTACCGGGTCTCCCACATCGATTCCGCCGAGGAGGCCGGGGAAGCCGTGCAGCGCGGCGACTACGACATCGCCCTGATCGACAATCACATCAATGACCAGTCGGGCGTCGATCTGATCCGGCAGATGCGCGCCAACAAGGCGCAGATGCCGCTGATCCTGCTGACGGGCAGCGCGGATCCGACGATCGATATCACGGCCCTGGACGCCGGCGCCGTTGATTACATCGACAAGAAGGACCTGTCGCTGCGGGTGCTGGAACGCTCGATTCGCTACGCCCATGCGCAGTTCAGGACGGAGCAGCGGCTGCGTCGCAGCGAAATGGCCATGCGTGATGCCAAGGAACAGGCGGAATACGCCAATGCGGCCAAGAGCCAGTTCCTGGCCCACATGAGCCACGAACTCCGCACGCCGCTGAATGCCATAATCGGGTTCTCGGAACTGATGCGGAACGAGGTGCTGGGGCCGGTCGGCAACGAACGCTAAGTTACCTACATGGATGACATCTTCAACAGCGGCCAGCACCTGCAGACCCTGATCACTGACATTCTGGACTTGTCGAAGGTCGAGGCCGGGCAGGTGTAGTACCATCCGTAGCCGGTCAGCATCCATACGCGGGTCGAGTAGTCGCTGCACCTGGTGCGGGAGAAGGTGAAGGAGGGCGCCCTGATGGTGTCCCAGGCCGTGGACAAGAACGCCTACATGATCGTCGACCGCCGGGCCTTCAAGCAGATCATGCTGAATCTGCTTTCGAACGCGATCAAGTTCACACCCGACGGCGGCAAGATCACCGTGCGCCTGGACCTGGATGCGCCGATGCCGACCCTGACGGTTTCCGATACCGGTATCGGCATTCCGGAAGACAAGCTGTCAAAGGTGCTCGAACCCTTCGGGCAGGCCAGCCAGGAACTCTACATAGCGGAAACCGGTACGGGGCTGGGGCTGGCCATCGTCAAGGCGATGGTGGAAGCGCACGATGGTGAACTGCGCCTCGAAAGTGTCGAGGGTCGCGGCACCAGCGTTTCGATCATGTTGCCGTCCCGGCGGGTGCGCAAACAGGGCTGATTGTCGCCACGGCCATTGCCGCGGGAGCATTCCACTGCTGCCCCGGACCTTCCTGACCTCAGAAGCGCTCCACCCACGGCCTCAACTCCACCTCGAGTGACCATGCGCTGCGGGGCTGGTCCATCGTCGCCATGCAGGTATCGGCAATCGCGTCCGGGTCCAGCAGGGCGTCGGGATTCTCCGCAGTGTCCTGCCGACCGGGGCGCGTGTCGGACCTGACCCCGCCGTCGATCACGAAATGGGCGACGTGAATGCCCGCCGGGCCGAACTCCCGCGCGACCGACTGGGCCAGGCCACGCAGCCCGAACTTGCCCATGGCGAAGGGGGCGGAGCGGGCGTAGCCCTTCACGCTTGCGGATGCGCCTGTGAAGAACAGCTTGCCGTGACCCTGTTCCACCATGCGACGCACGGCAGCCTGTGCCACCAGGAAGCCACCGAAGCACGTAATGCGCAATGCCTCTGCCACCTGTGCCGGATCCTGTTCCAGCAGGGGACCGCGTGACGCCATGCTGGGGTTGTAGAGCACCAGGTCGACACCGCCCATTTCCCGGTCCACGGCATCGAACAGCGCGGCAACGGAACCCGCGTCACCGGCATCGCAGGCGGTGGTGGTCGCACCGATCTCTGCTGCCAGCGCTGTCCGCTTGTCGGTTGAACGGCACGTCAGCGTCGCCGGGATGCCCCGCGCGGCGAGCTTGCGGGCAAGACTGGCGCTGATGCCCGGCACGGCACCAACGATGAGCGCGCGCTTGATTTCCATGTGACCCGATCCTTCCCCATGATGTGTCCCTGGATCGAAGATGTCGCGCAAATCGCGGCAGGCAAGCCTTTCGCCGTGATCAGGTTACCCATTCGTTCACACCAGTTGCATCCGTCTCCACAGTCCGTACCGTGTCGGAATGGAAAAGCAGATACATGAGATGACTGCCCTGGAACTGGGCAGCGGTGTCGCGTCGGGAGCTCTCGACCCGGTTGCCATCACGGAACACTTCCTCGCCCGCATCGACGCGATGGATGCCGACCACAAGATCTATGTCCGCACGACCGCGGAACGGGCTCTGGCGGAGGCGATGGCCGCACGCGGCAGGCAGGCGGACGGGACGCTGCGTTCGCCGCTGGACGGTGTGCCGATGTCATGGAAGGACCTGGTCGATACCGCCGGTATCGCGACGGAGGGGGCATCGAAGCTCTACAAGGGGCGGATGCCGGACCGGGATGCGCTGGCGCTGCGACGGGCGACGGCGGCGGGCATGATCTGCCTTGGCAAGACCAACCTGCCGGACCTCGCCTATTCCGGCCTGGGCGTGAACCCCTATACGGGCACCCCGGCCAATGCCCACAGCCCGGACGGTGACCCACGGGTGCCCGGTGGCAGTTCGGCGGGGGCGGGGGTATCGGTCGCGCTGGGCCTCGCCCCGGCCGGTATCGGTTCCGACACCGGCGGTTCCGTGCGCATTCCGGCAGCCTTCAACGGCATCGTCGGGCTGAAGACCACCTGGGGGCTGATCCCGCTGGACGGGGTCATGTTGCTGGCGCAGTCGCTGGATTCCCTGGGGCCGCTGACCCGCGACGTGGCCGACGCCAACGCGATCAGCGCCATCCTGGCCGCCACCCGGCCCGCCGACCTGAACGGGGTTTCCCTGAAGGGCATGCGGCTGTTGCATGCGATCGGGCACGACGACGACGTGGTGCAGGGCGGCGTGAAGGCGGCGGTGGAGGTTGCGGTGGAGCGCTGCCGGGCGGCGGGGGCGGAAGTTGTCACCCGGCGGCTGGATGCCTTCGATGCGATGGATGATCTTCTCAGCCGTCACGGCAATCCGGTGACGCTGGAGGGCTGGGCCATGTGGCACGACACCATCGAGGCCAATCCCGATGCGCTCTACGCGCCCATCCTGGAACGCATCCGCGAAGGGGCCAAGGGTACCGCCGTCGACGCGGAGACCATGCGCCGGAAGTTCATGGACCTGAAACGCGCCTACACGGCGGCGACCGCCGGTTTCGATGCCGTGCTGATGCATTCCGTGCCGGTGGTCGCCCCGCCGATCGCGCTGGTGGAGAACGACGTCGCGGCACATGGACGGCAGGCACTGCTGAGTTCCATCGCCACCCGTCGGATCAACAATCTCGGCCTCTGCGGCCTCAGCCTGCCGTGCGGGTTCAGCGAGGGCATGCCGGTCGGCCTGGCCGTCATCGGGCACCCGTTCGACGAGGGGCGTCTGCTGCGTGCCGGGGCCGCGATAGAGGGAGTTCTGGCATGAAGCAGCATCACGTCATCGACATGACCGGAAAGACGGTCCTGATCACCGGCGGCAGCCGGGGGCTGGGCCGTGCCATGGCGCTGGGGTTCGCCGCCGCCGGTGCCAACCTGGCCATCGCCGGGCGCAGGATCCAGTCCTGCGAGGAGACCGCGGAGGAGATCCGGGCGCTGGGTGTCGAATGTTCCGCCCATGCCTGTCACGTGGGCGACTGGGAACAGTGCGATGCCCTGGTGGAGGCCGCTTATGCCGCCCACGGGCGGATCGACGTGCTGATCAACAATGCCGGCATGTCGCCGCTCTACGACCGCCCCGTGGACATCTCGGAGGCGCTTTACGACAAGGTGCTGGACGTCAACCTGAAGGGGCCGTTCCGCCTGTCGGCGGCGCTCGGGGAGCGGATGATCGCCGACGGTGGCGGTGCCATCACCAAAAGCTCCAGCGCCGCGGCCATCCGCCCACGGCGCAACGTCATCACCTATGCGGCCGCGAAGGCGGGCATGAACGCGATGACGGAAGCCTTCGCCGATGCGCTGGGGCCGACCGTGCGGGTCAACTGCATCATGCCGGGACCTTTCCTGACCGACATCTCCAACGCCTGGGACATGGACGTGTTCAAGGAACGCGCCCGCACCTCGATCGCGCTGGAGCGGGGCGGGGAGCCGGACGAGGTGGTCTCTGCCGCGCTCTATCTTGCCTCGGACAATGCGAGCTATACCACCGCGGCCATCATCCGCGTCGACGGCGGATCGCGCTGAGCAACTGCACCACGGTCATCCGACCTGCTGCCCAAACCTGGATAGGGACACCATGCTGAAGAACGATCATCTGGACGCCTGGGACCGGGAAACCTTTTTCCATCCTTCGACCCACCTGGCGCAGTTCGCCCGTGGCGACATTCCCAATCGCATCGTCACCGGTGCAAAGGGTGTCAACATCACGGATCGGGATGGCAATACCCTGCTGGATGCCTTCGCCGGCCTGTATTGCGTCAACATCGGCTATGGCCATTCGGAAGTGGCAGACGCCATTGCCGCCCAGGCGAAGGAACTGGCCTATTACCATGCCTACGCCGGGCATGGGACCGAGGCTTCGATCACCCTTGCCAGGATGGTGATCGACCGGGCACCGGCCAACATGAGCCGGGTGTTCTTCGGCCTCGGCGGCTCCGACGCCAACGAAACCAACGTCAAGCTGGTCTGGTACTACAACAATGCCCTCGGGCGGCCGGAGAAGAAGAAGATCATCACCCGCTGGCGTGGATAGCACGGTTCGGGCCGGATGACCAGGTCGCTGACCGGCCGGCCACTGTTCCACCGCCAGTTCGCCCTGCCGTTCGACGGCGGTAAAGATTACAA
>CAJYBQ010000046.1 GCA_913064755.1 uncultured Alphaproteobacteria bacterium | reverse complement strand
CGGGACCGACCAACATGGCGTCCTTCGCCGACTTCCGTGTCATGCGCCGGGGCCACGCGCAGATGGGCATCGGCGGTCCGGCCCTGGTCCGCGCCGCCACGGGAGAGGAGATCGCCACCGAGGAACTGGGCGGCGCGGCGATACAGGCCGACGCCCAGGGCATCGCCGACATGGCGCTGGATACGGAGGAGGAATGCTTCGCCGCCATCCGCCGCTACCTGGGCTTCCTGCCGCGCAACGCCAGCGAGGCCCCGCCGGTGTGCCCCATCGACGACCCGGCGGACAGGATGGAGGAAAGCCTGGCCGAACTGGTGCCGGACAACCCGCGCCGTGCCTATGACATGCGCAAGGCGCTCGACCTGATCTTCGACCGCGACAGCCTGTTCGAGACGCGGCCGACCCATGCCCGCAACATGGTCACGGCCTTCGCACGACTGGAAGGCCGGCCCGTTGCCATCATCGCCAACAACCCGATGTTCCTGGCCGGCATGCTGGACGCCAAGGCCGCCGAGAAGGCCGCGCGCCACATCGCCATCGCCGATGCCTATGCCCTGCCGCTGTTCTACTTCATCGACATGCCGGGCATCTTTGTCGGGTCGGGGGCGGAGAAATCCACGCTGGGCCTGCGTTCCGCCAAGATGCTCTACGAACTGGGCGTTGCCACCGTGCCGCGCTATTCGGTGATGGTCCGCAAGGGCTACGGCGCCGGCTATTACGCCATGAACGGCGGGCGCGGCTTCAAGGCCGACGGCACCTGGGTCTGGCCCACGTCGGAGCTCTGCGCCATGTCCATCGAGACCGCGCTGAATGTCGCCTATGCCCGTGACTGGCAGAACGCGCCGGACCCGGCGGCCCGCAAGGCGGAACTGGAGGCCGACATTCGCCGCAACCTGACGCCGTTGCGCGCCGCCGAACACTTCGGCATCGATGATGTCATCGACCCGCGCGGCACCCGCGGCGTGCTGGCCGACGCGCTGCGCTACGCCCCCCTGCGCCCTCATGATGGCGGACCACCGAAGAAACGTGCCATCAGCCCGATCTGAAGGAGCCCCTGCCGATGCGCCAGGTCACCGAACCGTCCCGCCAGGTCGATGTCATCCATGAAACGGATGTGCTGGTGGTCGGCTCCGGCCCCGGTGGGCTGGCGGCGGCGCTGGGGGCCGCGCGTGCCGGGGTGGCGGTGACACTGGTCGAACGCTTCGGCTGTTTCGGCGGCAACATCACGGCGGTGGGCGTCGAAGGCTTTGCCTGGTACCGCCACGAGAAGACCATCGATACCGAAGGGGTCGGGCGGGAATTCGAGGCCCGGGCCATTGCCATGGGTGCCGCCACCCCCGAACCCCAGTCCGACAGCCACGCGCTGGACGCGGAGGGCTTCAAGGTCGTCGCGGACCAACTGGTGCAGGAAGCGGGCATCCACCCGATGCTGCATCGCCAGTTCGTGGCCCCCGTGATGGACGCGAAGGTGGTCGGGCGCGAGGCCGCGGGGGGCGCGGCCCGCCGCTAGGCGCGGCTGGCACGGCGCGGGGACGACGCGACCGGCGACGCGGCCGTGGCCCGCGGCGGCGGTGCGCCGACACCACAGGCCTCGAGCGAGGACCTGATGGCCGCAGCCGTCAGGTTCTCCATGACCGCCGTGGACCCGCAGGGGTTCCTGGCGGAGGTCCGGGCCAACCCGCAGACCTATCGCGACTGGGACAGCGGCGAGTGGTCGGTGGAGACCACGGGCAAGGAAGATCGCATGTTCTCCCCCTTCCTGAAGAAGCCGTTCCAGCTCGCGATCCAGGAAGGGCTGATCCCGCAGAACCTGTCCACCATCTCCGGCACCTGGGGCGCGATCTACGACACCGGGGACCTCACCTATCTCAACCTCGTTCACCTGGACGGTTGCGACGGCAGCGATCCCGATGACCTGACCCGTTTCGAGATGGAGGGTCGGCGGCAGGCGATGCTGGCGGTGGAGGCCATGCGGCGCCACCACCCAGGCTGTGAAACCGCAAGACTGCGCAATTTCGGCATGACCCTCGGGGTCCGTGACACCCGCAAGATCGTCGCCCGCTACAACATGACCGAGACCGACGTGCGCGACCAGGGCCGGTTCGAGGACTCGATCGGCATCTTCCCCGAATTCATCGACGGCTACGGCTTGCTGATACTGCCCACCACCGGCCGGTATTTCCAGGTGCCCTGGCGCACGATGCTGCCGCGCGAAGTCCGCAACCTGCTTGTTGCCGGTCGTGCCACCGGTGGCGATCGGATCAGCCACGCCGCCACCCGCAACATGATGTGCTGCACCGTGACGGGACAGGGCGCGGGCGTCGGCGCCGCCATTTCGGTCAAGCAGAACCTGCCCCCGGAAGAACTCGACGTCGGACTGATCCAGGCCGAGCTGAAACGCCAGGGCGTGAGGCTCGCCTGACGGTCCGGTCCCCTGCCCGATCCGGGAAGGCGGGACTTTCGACAAAGCGCGCAACCAGCCATTGCCAGCGTCGGAACACGGGGCTACGAATCTGTCTGACGGGTTCCGGATCGGTTCAGAGGAGTGACCGCCTTGCGACGTTTCATGATCTCCATGGTGGCAGGCGCTGCCCTGCTTCCTGCTTCGGCGATGGCCGACGGCGAATTGAACTTCTACAACTGGTCCGATTACATCGGCGAGACCACGCTTGCCGATTTCACCGCCAGCACCGGCACAAAGGTCAATTACGACGTCTATGACTCCAACGACGTGCTGGAGGCGAAGCTGCTCGCGGGCAAGTCCGGCTACGACCTGGTTGTCCCCACCGCGATGCCGACGCTCGGCCGGCTGATCAAGTCCGGCGCGGTGCAGAAGCTCGACAAGGCGAAGATCCCCAATCTCGCCAACCTGGACCCGATCCTGATGGACCGGGTGCGCGCCATCGATCCCGACCTCGAATACGGCGCGATCTGGCAGTGGGGAACCAACGGCATCGGCGTGAACGTCGACAAGGTGAAGGAACGGCTGGGCGACGTGCCTCTGGACACCTTCGACCTGCTGTTCGACCCGGAGACCGTGGCCAAGCTGGCCGATTGTGGTGTCACCCTGGTGGACTCGGCAGAGGAAATCCTGCCGCTGGTGATCAACTACCTGGGCGGTGACCAGGCGGCGGAGGATACCGACATGCTTGCGAAGGCGGAGGCACACCTGCTGAAGCTGCGGCCGCATTACCGCTACTTCCATTCCTCGCGCTACATCAACGACCTGGCGAACGGCGAGATCTGCGTCGCGGCGGGCTTTTCCGGCGACATCTTCATCGCGGCGGCCCGCGCCCAGGAGTCCGGCAACGGCGTCAAGGTGGAGTACAAGATTCCGCGGGAGGGCACCTTCATCTGGTTCGACATGATGGCGATCCCCGCCGAGGCACCGAACCGCGACGCGGCCCACGCGTTCATCAATTTCGCGCTGGAGCCGAAGAACATCGCCGGCGTGACGAATTATGTCTTCTACGCCAACGCCGTGCCCGGATCGCTGCCGCTGGTGGCAGAGGAGATTCGCACCAATCCCTCGATCTTTCCCACCGACGCAGTGAAGGAGAAGCTGTTCTCCGCCGTGCTGAAATCGCCACGTTTCACCCGCGCCATGAACCGGTCCTGGACCAAGGTCCGGACCGGCAAGTAGAGGCTGATCCCTTGGGTGTCGCACAGGATACCGACGCCCTGGTCAGCATTCAGGGTGTCGTGAAGGATTTCGGCGGCGTCCGCGCGGTCGATACCGTTGACCTGGAAATCCGTCGCGGGGAGTTCTTTTCCCTGCTCGGCGGTTCCGGCTGCGGCAAGACCACCCTGTTGCGCATGCTTGGCGGGTTCGAGACTCCGACGGCGGGGCGCATCCTGATCGACGGGCAGGACATGGCCGATGTCCCTGCCTATCGCCGCCCGGTCAACATGATGTTCCAGTCCTATGCCCTGTTCCCGCACATGAGCGTGGAGCGCAATGTCGCCTTCGGGCTGGAGCAGGACAGGGTCGGGCGGGCGGAGCGTGACCAGCGCGTGTCCGAGGCGCTGGAGATGGTGCAACTGGCCGACTTCGGGCGACGGAAACCGCACCAGCTTTCGGGTGGACAGCGCCAGCGTGTCGCCCTGGCCCGCGCCCTGGTGAAGCGTCCGAAACTGCTGCTGCTGGATGAACCGCTGGCAGCACTCGACAGGAAACTGCGGGAGAAGACGCAGTTCGAACTGGCCAATATCCAGGAAAAGGTCGGCATCACCTTCATCATGGTGACACACGACCAGGAAGAGGCGATGACCCTCTCCGACCGGCTGGCCGTCATGAACGCCGGGCGGATCGTGCAGGTCGGCACGCCGGGTGACATATACGAATTCCCCGCCAATCGCCTGGTGGGAGAGTTCATCGGCACCATCAACGTGTTCGAGGGCCACCTGGATGCCGACAGCGGCATGGTCCGCTGTGCCGGTCTCGACCTGCCCATCCTGCTGGAGGAGCGGATCGGAACCGGTGGCAGCCGCGGTGAGACCGTGGCCATCGGCATCCGCCCGGAAAAGATGCGTATCCGCAAGATCGACCGGGCAAGCGAGGCCTCGGATGTTGGCGCGGGGACCGACGCCGCGCCCCTCGCCGCGAACGCGCTGACCGGGCATATCGAGGACATTGCCTACCTCGGCGACCTCTCCATCTTCCATGTCCGACTGGCGGACGGGCGCAAGGTGCAGGTGTCGCGCACCAACATCACCCGGCGGCGGGATGAGCCACTGACGTGGGAAGATGCCGTGGCCGTCGACTGGGATGCGGCGGCCCCCGTGGTGCTGCACCAGTGAAACCCTCCGGCAACGCCGGTGATGCCGACGCGGCGACGGATTCCGCCGGATTGGCGACGCGCGGGCGGACGCTCGGCATCCTGATCCCGACCATCTGGCTGTTGCTGTTCTTCGCCATTCCGTTCCTGTTCGTGGTCAAGATCTCCCTGTCCGAAGCGGCCTATTCCGTGCCCCCGGTCAGCGACCTGCTGGTCTGGCAGGACGGCTGGCCGGTGCTGCAGGCCACCTGGGCAAACTTCGCGTTGGTGCTGACCGACTCGCTGTATGTGCAGGCCCTCTACGGCGCGCTGCGCATCGCCCTGATCGCCACGGCCCTGACACTGCTGATCGGCTATCCCATGGCCTATGGAATAGCCCGGGCGGAACCCGGCATGCGCAGCCTGCTGCTGCTGCTGGTCATCCTGCCCTTCTGGACGTCCTTCCTGATCCGGGTCTACGCCTGGTCCACGCTGTTGCAGGACCAGGGCATGATCAACAACGCCCTGATCTGGCTCGGCATCGTCGAGGAACCGGTGCGGATGCTGAACACCGAGTTCGCCGTGCTGCTTGGCATCGTCTATTCGTACCTGCCGTTCATGATCCTGCCCCTCTACGCAACGCTGGAACGACTGGATGGCACCTTGCTGGAGGCCTCCGCGGACCTGGGTGCAAGGCCCTTCACCACGTTCTGGCGCGTGACCCTGCCCCTGTCGCTGCCCGGTGTTGCCGCCGGCTGCCTGCTGGTCTTCATCCCCGCCGCCGGAGAATTCGTCATCCCCGAACTGCTTGGGGGGCCGGATACGCTGATGATCGGCAAGATCCTCTGGCAGGAATTCTTCAACAACCGCGACTGGCCGGTCGCATCGGCCCTGGCGACCATCCTGCTGCTGCTGCTGATCGGGCCGATCCTGCTGCTTGACCGCACCCAGTCGAAGGCGGAATCGGCATGAGACGCGGCAGTTTCCTCGCGCTCGGCCTCTGGGCCGGCTTCGCCTTCCTCTACCTGCCGATCATCGTGCTGATCGTCTATTCCTTCAACGCGTCCCGGCTGGTGGCGGTCTGGGGCGGCTGGTCCGTCAAGTGGTACGGCGAGTTGCTGCGTGACCCGCAGATCCTGGGCGCCGCATCCATGTCGCTGCAGATCGCGGCGATCAGTGCCACGGTTGCCGTGATCATCGGCGGGCTGGCCGGCTATGCCCTGTCCCGCTTCGGCCGGTTCCGGGGGCGCACGGGTTTCTCCGCCATGCTGACCGCCCCGCTGGTGATGCCGGAGGTGATCACCGGCCTGTCGCTGCTGATGCTGTTCGTCGCCATGGAATCCCTCACCGGCTGGCCCGACGGACGCGGCATGACCACCGTGATCATCGCCCACATCACCTTCGCCGCCGCCTATGTCGCCGTCGTTGTCCGGTCGCGGGTTGCCGGGCTGGACATGGCGCTGGAGGAAGCCGCGATGGACCTGGGTGCCCGGCCCTTGACCGTGCTGCGCCGCATCACGCTGCCGATGCTGACGCCGGGATTGCTGTCCGGCTGGCTGCTGGCCTTCACCCTGTCGCTGGATGACCTGGTCATCGCCAGCTTCGTCACCGGGCCGGGGGCCACCACCCTGCCGATGCTGATCTTCTCCAAGGTCAGGCTGGGGGTCAGCCCCGACATCAATGCCCTCGCCACCCTGATCGTGCTGGTGGTTGCCGCCGGAGTGCTGCTTTCCGGCTGGATCCTGCTGCGGGCGGAGCGTCGCCACGCCCGCCAGGTGCGGGCCGCGTTCCGTCGCGAAGGCGCGATGGGTGAAGGCTGATCGAATGACGCTGCAATGACCCCCCTGGCCGAAAACCTGCGCGGGGCCGCCCTGATGATGGCGGCCATGGCGGCATTCGTGCTGAACGACACGCTGATGAAACTGGTGTCGACCGACATGAACCTGTTCCAGTCGATCTTCCTGCGCGGGATCGGCACGACAGCGTTCTTCCTCGTCGTCGCCTGGTACCAGGGGGTGCTGCGCTTTCGCCCGGCCAGGGCCGACCAGCGCATCATGGCCTGGCGCACGCTGGGGGACATGGGCCAGATGGTCTGCTTCCTGACCGCGCTGTTCCACATGCCCATCGCCAATGTCTCGGCGATCCTGCAATCCCTGCCCCTGGCCATGACCTTCGCCGCGGCCGTGTTCCTGAAGGAACCGGTGGGCATTCGCCGATACACCGCGATCGGGGTCGGTTTCATCGGCGTGCTGCTGATCGTCCGACCGGGTACCGAGGGCTTCAACGCCTATTCGCTGGTCGCCCTGACCACGGTGATCTTCGTCGTGCTGCGCGACCTCAGCACCCGGCGCCTCGACCGGTCGGTGCCCACCATCTTCGTCACGCTGATCACGTCCATCGCGGTCACCGCACTGTCGGGTACCGTGTCGATCTTCCAGGGCTGGGCCGAGATCCAGCCGGGCAACCTGCTGCTGCTCGGCGGTGCCGCGCTGTTCGTCAGCTTCGGCTACATGTTCATCGTCATGGGCATGCGGACGGGGGACATCGCCTTCATTTCCCCGTTCCGCTACACCATGCTGATCTGGGCCCTGCTGATCGGGCTGTTCGTCTTCGGCGACGTGCCCCGCCCCCTCACCCTGCTGGGTGCGGCGATCATCGTGGCGAGCGGCATCTACACGTTCTACCGGGAACGGAAGCTTGCGAAGGACGGCACGCCATGATGCGCGCGGCGGCGCTGCGCCTGCAGACCCGCCGCTTCCGGAAAGGGTGAGCCGAGATCGATCGCGGGCCGCGTCCGCCGATCCGGCATGATCGAGATCAAATGATCCCGCCCGGTTTCGCGGATAATGACGGCATGAAACCACAGATCCTCCCCGTCGCGGCCTTCACCACGACCGGCCTGACCAAGGTCTACGGTGAGGGACGGGCCGCTGTCCACGCGCTGCGCGGTGTCGACCTGCAGATTCCGGCAGGCGAGATCGTGGTCCTGCTTGGCCCGTCCGGCAGCGGCAAGTCCACGCTTCTCAACATCATCGGCGGGCTGGACCGGGCCACGGCGGGTACCGCCTGTTTCCAGGACATGAACCTGAGCACGATGACCGATGCGCAGTTGACCCGTTACAGGCGCGATCATGTCGGTTTCGTCTTCCAGTTCTACAACCTGATGCCCAGTCTGACGGCCCGCGAGAACGTGGAACTTGTCACCGAGATCGCGCGCGATCCGATGGATGCCGACGAGGCGCTGGCCCTGGTCGGATTGCGCGAACGCACGCATCACTTCCCGGCCCAGCTTTCGGGCGGCGAACAGCAGCGCGTCGCCATCGCCAGGGCCATCGCCAAGCGACCGACGGTGCTGTTCTGCGACGAACCGACCGGCGCCCTGGACAGCACGACCGGACGCATGGTCCTGCAGGTGCTGAAGGACGTGAACGAGACCCTCGGTTCCACCGTGCTGATCGTCACCCATGCCGCCGCCACCGCCCAGATGGCCGACAGGGTGATCTATTTCGCCGATGGCGCCATCCGCGAGGTCGTGCGGAACACGACCAAGCTGACACCGGCAGACATCGAATGGTGAACCGGTGATGAGTCCCCTCGACCGCAAGCTGCTGCGTGACCTCTGGCGCATCAAGGGCCAGGCCGCCGCCATCGGGGCGGTGATCGCGGTGGGCGTCCTGTTGCTGGTCATGATGACCGGGCTGGTCACCTCGCTGGACGAGACCCGCCGCGCCTATTACGAGCGGTACCGGCTTGCCGACATCTTTGCCCCAGTGACCCGCGCGCCGGAGCGGCTGATCGCCGACCTGGCGGAGATTCCCGGGGTTGCATCCGCCGAAGGCCGCGTCACGGGTGCGGCCCTGATCGATCTCGACGGCCTCGACCTGCCGCTCCGGGCGCAGACGATCTCGCTGCCGGACTTCGGCGACCCGCGCCTCAACGACATCTACCTGACCGATGGCCGCAGGATCGACAGCGACCGCACGAACGAGATCCTGCTGCTGCAGAGTTTCGCCAGGGCGCACGGCCTCGAACCCGGTGCCATGCTCTCGGCCACCCTGAACGGTGCGCGCCGCACGTTCCGCATTGTCGGCCTCGCGCAGTCACCGGAATTTCTCTACACGACGGCAACCGGCGAACTGGTGCCGGGCGACAGCCGGTTCGGCGTGAGCTGGGTGAGACGCGCGGCCCTGGCCGCTGCCTGCGACGTGGAGGCCGCCTTCTACGAGGCCCTGCTGACGATCGGCCGCAACGCGGATGAAGCGGCTGTCCTGGACAGGGTGGACCGCCTGCTCGACCGCTATGGCGGAACCGGGGCCTATGGCCGGGCCGATCATACCTCCGACCGTTTCGTCAGCGAGGAAATCGCCGGCCTGCACGCCACCAGCAAGAGCGTGCCGCCGATCTTCCTCGCCGTCGCGGCCTTCCTGCTCTACATCGTCATCGGGCGCATGGTGCAGTCCGAACGCGAGCAGATCGGCCTGGTGAAGGCCTTCGGATACTCGAATCTCGAGGTCGGCGCGCATTACTTCAAGCTGGTGATCGTCATCGCCGCCGGTGGCGGTATCGCCGGATGCCTGCTGGGTGTCGCGGCGGGGCGCGGGATGATCACGCTCTACACGGCCTATTTCAAGTTTCCCTTCCTGCTGTTCCAGGTTGATCCGGGGTCCTTCGTGACCGGCTTCCTGGTCAGCGTCCTGGCGGCATCCGCCGGCGGGCTGATGGTCCTGCACCGGGTGTTCCGCCTGACCCCCGCCGACGCGATGCGCCCGCCTGCCCCGGCGGACTACAGCCGGACAGGCAGTATCGGCCACTCGATCATGGTGTTCCTGGATCAGCCCAGCCGCATGGTGCTGCGTCGGCTGACCCGGCAGCCGGGCCGCATGGCGGGCGCGGTCATCGGCATCGCCGCCGGGATGGCGCTCTCCGTCGCGATGATCTCCATCCTGGCCGGGTTCGACCGGACCATCGCCCTGACCTTCGGGGTGATCGACCGCAGCAATGCGACCGTGACCTTCACGCAGGCCGTCTCGGCGAAGACCATCTTCGAGCTTCGTCGCATTCCCGGCGTGATCGAGGTCGAGCCCGTGCGGGTGGTTCCGGCGATCCTGAGAAACGGCCTCCATACCTACCGCACCGCGATCAACGGGCTGGTCGCGACACCCCGGCTGAACCGGGCCGTGGACAGCGAGGTCCGGACCATCGAAATGCGCAGCGACGGCATCATCCTGGCCCGGGGCCTCGCCGACCTGCTGCACATCGAACCCGGCGACAGCCTGACGGTCGAGGTGCGCGAGGGCCGCCAGCCGGTGCTGCGCATCCCCGTCACCGGCATCGCCGAAAGCCTGCTCGGATCGCCTGCCTACATGGAGATGACAGCACTGAACCGCGTCCTGCGGGAACCCTACCGGGTTTCGGGCGCGTTCCTGCGCGTCGACAGCACCAGCGCCGATGCCATCTATCGAAGCCTGAAGGAAATGCCGACGGTCGCCGGGGTCAGCCTGAAGAACGACACCCGTGTCGCATTCCAGAAGATGATGGATAACGGCGCCGGCGCGATGCGTTATGTCATGCTGGCCATTGCCGCGATCATCACCTTCGGCATCGTCTACAACGCGGCGCGCATTGCCTACGCGGAGCGCGCGCGTGACCTTGCCAGCCTGCGGGTGATCGGTTTCACGAAGGCCGAGGTCGCCTTCGTGCTGCTGGGTGAACTGGCACTGGTGACGCTGGTCGCACTGCCGCTCGGGTCCGTGCTGGGATACCACCTGACCTTCATCGTGGCGGAGGGGTACAGCAGCGATCTCTACCAGATACCCGTGGTTTTCACCCCCGAAAGCTACGGTCTCGCCGCACTCGCCGTGATCGGTGCAGCGATCGTGTCGGGCTGGCTCGTGAAGTGGACGATGGACCAGGCCGATCTCGTTTCCGCTCTCAAGACAAGGGAGTAGCCTGATGGCCCGCAAGAAGTCCCGACTTTTCCTGATCCTCGGCAGCATCGCGCTCGTCGGCGGGGCACTCTACCTTGCGTTTCAGCCGCGCCCGACGATGGTCGATATCGGCGATGTCGTTCGCGGCAGGATGATGCTGACGATCGACGAGGAGGCGCGCACGCGGGTCCACGATGCCTACATGGTATCGACTCCCATCGCGGGCCGCCTGCTGCGTGTCGACGTGGAACCCGGTGCCCATGTGGAACGTGGCAAGTCCGTCCTCGCGCAGATGCTGCCGATCAATCCGGCGGTTCTGGACGTGCGCAGCCGGGAACAGGCCCGGGCTGGCGTGTCCGCCGCGGAAGCGGCACTGAGGGTGGCACGGGCAGACCTGAACAAGGCCATCGCCGACAAGGACATGGCGCTGGCAACGCACCAGCGGACCCAACGGCTGTTCGAACGGGACATCGAGAGCCAGGCCGCGCTGGAACGCGACGCCCGTACGGCACGCAGCGCGATCGCCGCGCATGATTCGGCGGAAGCAGCGATCTCCATGCGAGAGGCCGAACTGGCCAATGCACGGGCGCTGCTGATCGGCTTCGACGACCAGGGCCTGGCCCATGCGCTCGGCGGCAGCAGCAAGGAGATCGCGGTTCACGCGCCGACCACCGGGCGGGTGCTGCGCGTGATGCAACGCAGCGAGACGACGCTGCCTGCGGGGGCACCGATCATGGAGATCGGGAACATCGACAATGATCTGGAGATCAACGTCGAACTGCTTTCCACGGATGCGGTGCAGGTCTCGCCCGGCGACAAGGTCTTCATCCATGACTGGGGCGGACCGACGGTCCTCAACGGCATCGTGGACCGGATCGATCCGCTGGGGTTCACCAAGATTTCCGCGCTGGGGGTGGAGGAACAACGCGTCAACGCCGTCATCCAGCTCACCGATCCGCCAGAGACCCGCGCCCGCCTGGGGCATGGCTTCCGCGTGGAGGTGCGCATCGTCATCTGGGAAGACGATGACGCCCTGATCGTGCCGTCCAGCGCCCTGTTCAGGGATGGGGCCGACCGGGCGGTTTTCGTCGTGGTCGAGGGGGCGGCAAGGCTGCGCCGCGTCGAGATCGGTCGCGACAACGGGATCGACGCCCAGGTGCTGACGGGGCTGCAGGCGGGTGATCGCGTCGTTCTCTACCCGTCATCCGCCCTGACCGACGGGACCGGGGTCGAACAGCGCAAACTGGATTGAGCCATTCCGATCCCGCACCCGGCATTTCGGGCATGGGTCCGGGCCACGCGCGCATCCGGCCGGTCCCGCCTCACCTGCCCTTGAACACCGCGTCGCGCTTTTCCATGAATGCCGCCATGCCTTCACGCTGATCCTCGGTCTGCATCAGCGGCAGCAGTTGCAGGTAGACGTGATGCACGTGGTCATTGAAGGTCTCTTCCAGTCCCATCCGCATCATCCGCTTCGATGCCTGAACCGCCAGCGGCGCGCTGGATGCGATCTCGGCAGCGAGCGCCGCAGCCTTGTCCGCCACCTCCTCCGGCGCACAGATGCTGGATACCAGCCCGAGTTCCAGGCTTTCCCGGGCATTCAGCGTCCGCCCGGTAAAGATCAGTTCCGCCGCCTTCGCCCAGCCAAGCAGGCGCGGCAACAGCCAGGTACCGCCGGATTCCGGGACAATGCCACGCCTGGTGAAGGCGGCCGACAGCTTGGCCTTGTCCGACATCAGGCGCATGTCGCAGCCCATCGCCATGTCGAACCCGTAACCGGCGGCGGAACCGTTCAGGGCGCAGATGGTCGGCTTGTCGATCTCATGCAGCACCGTCGGCGGCGCGTTGCGCAGGTCGATGGTGGTGCGGACCGGGGCGTCGGGGTCCAGGATGCCGCGGCTGCCGCCGCTGTCATCACGACGGACGACATGGCCGATGCACAGGTCAATTTCGACTGCTGGATGAGTGATACCGAGGAAGGCACGAATCCGGGCAGGGCGAAAGTCTGCCTTGATCGGGTCGTCGAGACGATGGCCCGGATTTCCGGCCCCGACACCGACGCGCAGCCTGCCGTACGCGCCTATTACGAAAGGCTTGCAGCCCGCACCGCCAAGGCGACAACCGACGATGGGCCTCTCGCGCTGCTGCCGATCAGCCATCGCATGCTGTTCGAGTTCGACAGCGTCGCCCTGAACGACGATTCCCTGGCCACGCTGCGCGAGATCGTGCGGCAGGCGGGGGCCTACCCCCGGGCGGCGGTCCATGTGACGGGCCATACGGACCGGGCAGGTGGCGCAGCCTACAACCAGGCGCTGGCACGGAAACGTGCGGCCAACGTCGCGGTGGCGCTGAGCCTGCGTGGCAGC
>CAJYBQ010000045.1 GCA_913064755.1 uncultured Alphaproteobacteria bacterium | reverse complement strand
GATGTCGCCACCTGCGAAAGCCGCGATCCGAAGGGCCTCTACAAGAAGGCCCGGGCCGGCGAGATCAAGGACTTCACCGGCATCTCGGCGCCCTACGAGGCCCCGGAATCGGCGGAACTGAAGGTCGATACCTCCGACCTCAGCGTCGACGAGAGCGTGGCCCGGGTTTCGGCCTACGTGGACCGGACCTTCGCCCGCAACTGATCCGGCCATGGCAACAGGTCCGGTGGCTGAAGACCGGGCCTGTCGCCAGGTCTGATCCCCGGCCTGGCGGCGTGGTTTCGGGCCGGGTCGGCTCAGTTCGGCTCGGCTCAGGCGGCGGGCAGGGGCCAGCGGTCGAGGAATGCCTGCGCTTCCGGCTCCAGGTCCAGCTGCAGGGTCTTCAGCACCCTGGTGATGGCGCAATAGAAGGCGATGGCGCCGGTCAGTTCGATCATCTTCTCGGTGCCGAGTTCCGGCGCCAGGGCGTTCCATGACGCGTCGCTCATGGCGCCGTCCCGCGTGATCTCGCGGGCGGCGGCGATCGTGTGGCGGGCCATGGGTTCCAGGTCCGTCGCCTCGCCCTCCAGTTCCCGGATCAGCCGTTCGATATCCGCGTCGGTGACGCCGAACTGGTATCCCAGTTCGATGTGGTGCGCCCATTCGTAGGCCGCGCGTTCGACATAGCCGACGGTCAGGATCGCCAGTTCCCGCAGGCGAGTATCCAGCGTCGAATCGAAGCGCAGCCACAGGCCCATCTGGCTGAATGCCCGGGCCACCCCCGGCACGTGGCCCAGCGCGTAATACAGGTTCACGTCGCGTTGCAGCACATCACGGTTGCTGTCATTGGCGTCGGCGGCGGTCAGCATCGGGATGCGGGGCATGGGCTGGGCGTTCCTCGGTTCTGGTGCAGGACGGGTGGTTCGGGACAAGTGGTTCAGGTCCGGGTCGGGACGGGCGCAGGCCGGGGAAATGCCGCCGGTTCGGTGCCGGGTGGCACCTGCGGCAGCGACCTCCCCGCCTGGCATTCGCAATGCTTACGGCTTGATGCGGGTCCAGGTCTGTTCCTGGCAGAAGAACAGCACGCAGCCCTCGACCTCCAGCGTGTCGGCGTCCCTGGAAATCATGTTGGAATTGTAGGTCTTGCCGCTTTCGGGATCGTAGATCTCCCCGTCTTCCCAGACGCCGGGTTCTTCCTTCTCGAAGCCCTTGATCATCTGCAGGCCGATGATGGGGTCGTCGTGGCGGTCTTCTTCGGGGTTGTTGATGTCGCGCTTCGGGGTGCCATCCTCCCGGTTCGGGTCCTTCAGCCAGATGATGGTGCCGCACATGGACTGGCCGCAGGGCGCGATCTCGATATGGGCGCCGCCGCTTTCGGTCAGCCAGATTCCCTCCACCGGGTCGGTCGCCGCCTGGGCGGAAAGGCCCGCAAGCGGCAGGGCGGCAAGGGCGAGGATCATGGGAAACTTGCGCATCGGTATCTCCGTTGATGGCCGATTCTGAAAGGGGTCGAGCAGTACCCCTTGTGACGTCCGACCGTTAATATAGTCCTGACCGGCGGGTCGCGGAAAGCACCATGCGCGGGGCCGGCATGTTCACCCGTCCACCGACAGGACGGCGATCACCATGTCGCGGGAGACCTGTCGCCGCTGCTGCCCCAGCGCGGCCCTGTCGAGGCGACGCACGATATCCTGCACCCCGGCGAAGGACCGTTCCATGCGGGGCAGCAGGTAGCTGAAGGCGGACGGGGTCAGGTCAAGCTGACGGTCGTTGGCATATTTCAGGATCAGGGCGGACAGCAGGGTGTCATCCGGCTCCCCGATCCGCGCCGCCGGGGCGGTGGCGAGCCGGGAGGCGAGATCGGGCAGGCCGTGGGTCCAGCGTGCCGGCGGTGTCCGCGCGGCCAGCAGCAGGTGCGACCCGGCATCGCGCTGCATGTTGTAGAGGTGAAACAGCGGTTCCGGGTCCGTCAGGGCATCGGCGCGGTCGATGGCCACCGGTCCGCCGGCCAGCGCATGCGCGGTCTCCAGGTCCAGGTCCGGCCCCTGGATCAGCCTGCCTTCGCTGACCTCGCACCAGATGTGCAGCAGGTGCGTCTTGCCCGATCCGGCGGGACCGTAGAGCGCCAGCGCCGGGCCGGGCCAGTCCGGCCAGGCCCCGATCCAGGCCAGGGCATCGGCATTGCAGGGTGCAGGCATGAAGTCCTGCCGCCCGTAGCGCGGGCGCTGGTTGAGGTCCAGCGGGGCTTGGGATGGATGTTTCACGCGCGACCGGGGCTACTCGGGGTTCGACGGGTCGAAGAAGCGGCTCTGCAGGTACTGGTTCAGCCCGAAGCGCGCCAGCACGCCGATCACCGCGCTGACCGGCAGGGCCAGCAGCATGCCGACGAAGCCGAACAGCACGCCGCCTGCCAGCACGCCGAACATCACCCAGACCGGATGCAGCCCGATGCGATCCCCCACCAGCTTCGGCGTCAGGAAATAGCCTTCGGCCACCTGGCCGAGGACGTAGATGCCGATGACGATGCCGACCCGCGCCATGTCGTCCGGCCAGAACTGCACCAGGGCCAGGCCGATGGATGCGATGGCACCGAAGATCGCGCCGACGAAGGGAATGAACGACAGTGCCCCGGACAGGATGCCGATCAGGAACCCGAAACTGAGGCCGGAAAAGCTGAGCGCGGTGGCGTAATAGACCATCAGCACCAGGCAGACGGTGCCCTGTCCGCGCACGAAACCGGCGAGGGTGCGGTCGATCTCGCTGACCAGTTGCCGGATCGTGGGGCCGTAGCGCTTCGGCAGCCAGCCGTTGATCAGGGCCACCAGCCGGTCCCATTCCAGCAGCAGGTAGAAGGTGACGATGGGCGTGATCACCAGCAGGGCGAGGAAATTCGCCAGTGCCGCGCCGCCGCGCACCACATTGCCCGCCAGCTTGGTGAAGAATTCCACCGCCTGGCTGGCATAGTCCTTCAGCGCCTGGGCGCCGTCGTCCCGGCTGACATCGACGCCGCGATCCGACGCCGCCTCCAGCAGGTTCAGCACGAAGGGTTGCAGCAGGCGGGTCGCGCGCTCGATGTATTCCGGCAACTGGATCAGCAGTTCCCCGGCCTGGCGCACCACCAGCGGGACCAGGATCAGCAGGCCGAGCAGGAAGACGATGACGAAGGCCACGGTGATGATGATGGTCGCCTGGTTGCGGCTGAGCCGCATCTTCTCCAGCCAGTCGGCCATCGGGTCGGTCAGGTAGGCAACGGCCATGGCCACCACGAAGGGCAGCAGCATGTCACGCAGCAGGAACACCATCAGGCCCAGCCCGATGACGAAGATGAACCAGAAACCGGCCTGGCGTTGCGGGCTCACTGGCTGGTGTCCCCCGCGTTGACCGCTCCGGCGCCCTGTCGGCGCAGGGTCCAGTAGCCGTCGTTGTCCTGCAGCACCAGGCCCTGCTGTGCCAGCGCCCGGGTCAGCAGGGCGGTATCCCCCAGGTGGTGCAGCACCACGATGGCGTCATTGACGGAAATCTGGGCCAGCTCCACCTCCCGCACCACGGATACCGCTTCCATGGTGCGGCGGATGTCCTGCCAGTCGGACAGGCCGGTGATGCGGACCAGCGCGCTCAACCGCTGCAGGTCGCCGAAGTTCTGGATGCTGCGCTGTTTCCACAGGTCCTCGATCTCCACCACCATCAGGTCGACCGCGGCGTTCATGAAGGCCACGACATCCGCGTCCGGCGTGCTCTCGAAACTGCGGATCACCACCGTGTAGGGGTCGGGGCCGAAGCTGTAGAGCACGATGTCCAGCCGCGCGGTATGCTGTTCGGCATCCACGAACAGGGAGGCATCGGCCACCAGCACGCCCTCGGCCCGGTACCGCTGCGCCACCGCGGCCAGCGGCTCGGCAGCGCCGGTCACCGCCTGCTCGGCACTGATGGTCAGGACATCGTCGACATCCCCGAACGGGGCCACGATGGGGACCAGCCTGTCGCGCCCGTCGAACCGCGCCCAGGCCTCCAGCCAGGGGTTCGGGTCCGCCCACAGCACCATGTCGCCCCCGGCGCGCAGCACCGGCAGGATCAGCGCGGGCAGCGCCCGGGTCTCGGTGAAGGCGATGCCGGCATCGTTCAGCAGCGCCCGCACGGCCGGCGGCTCGAACGTGAAGGTCAGGTCGGCGATGTAGCGGTCCGGGGCGGTCTTCTCGTTCGCCACCCGGAACGATCTCACCATCTGCGCCAGGGTTGCGTCATCCGGCACCGGCAGGGTCGGCCAGTCGACCTGGCGCGTCAGGCGCTGCATCAGCGTCTGCGCTGCCTGCAACCGGGCCGCCGCCACGGCCTGCTGCTTGGCGACGTCCGCGCTCTCCGCCACCACGTCCACGGGTACGGAGAACACGGTATAGAGGTCCGACGCCGATGCGCCGCCGACCGTTCCGATGACCAGGACAAGCGCCAGGACGGGGCTCCGCACCAGGCGCGAGACCCCCGAACGCGCCGCACCCGGGCCAGGGAAGAGGCGCGACAGATGGCGCAGGACGTGTCCAGGCATTGCAATCAGACTCCGTTGGCGGCATCGTCGGCCCACACTTTAGCCGAGCTGTTGGAGGGCGTCATTACGAACGGGCTCACATACCGCGATGCGGGCGTCAATGTCGATGCCGGCAACGCACTTGTCGATCGCATCAAGGCCGATACGTCGTCCACCAACCGTGCGGGGTCGCTGGGCGCGATCGGCGGGTTCGGCGGGCTGTTCGACCCGAAGGCGGCCGGTTATGACGATCCCCTGCTGGTGGCGGCCACCGACGGGGTGGGCACCAAGCTGACCCGGGCGGCGGATGTGGGGCGGCATGACACCGTGGGGCAGGACCTGGTGGCCATGTGTGTCAACGACCTGATCGTGCAGGGGGCGGAACCCTTGTTCTTCCTCGACTATTTCGCGACCGGGGCGCTGTCGGTGGACCAGGCGGCGGATGTCGTTTCGGGCATTGCGGAGGGCTGTCGCAAGTCCGGCTGTGCCCTGATCGGCGGCGAGACGGCGGAAATGCCGGGGCTCTACCGGCCGGGCGAATACGACCTGGCGGGCTTCAGTGTCGGTGCCGTGGAACGTGACGGGTTGCTGCCCAACAGCGACGCGATCAAGCCCGGCGACCGGATCCTGGGCATTGCCTCCTCCGGCATCCATTCCAACGGTTTTTCCCTCGTGCGGCGAATCGTGGAGCGCAGCGGGGCCGACCTGGCCGCGCCCGCACCCTATGATCCGACGCGGACGCTGGGCGAAAGCCTGCTGACGCCGACCCGGATCTACGTGCTGAACCTGCTGTCGACGATCAAGCTGGGCGACATCCTGGCGCTGGCCCACATCACCGGTGGCGGCCTGACGGAGAACATTCCCCGGGTGCTGCCCAAGGGGCTGGGGGTTCATCTGGACACCGCCGCCTGGGACCTGCCGCCGGTATTCGGCTGGCTGATGCGCGAAGGCGGGGTGGCCGCCGCCGAGATGGCGCGCACCTTCAACTGCGGCATCGGCATGGTTGCCGTGGTCCCGGCGGACGAGGTGGCGAAGGTCAGTGCCTTCCTGACCTACAAGGGCGAGACCGTCTTCGACATCGGTGAAGTGGTCGACGACCCCGACAGCGCGGTCACCATCGCGGGGCTCGATCGTTGGCCCGGTTGAAGCTCGGGGTCCTGATTTCCGGTCGTGGCAGCAACCTGCAGGCCCTGATCGACGCCACGGCCGACCCGGCGTTCCCCGCCGAGATCGCGGTGGTGATCTCCAACATCGCCGATGTCCAGGGGCTGGAGCGGGCCGCGAAGGCCGGCATTCCGACGGCCGTGGTCGATCACAAGGCGCATGACGGGCGGCCCGCGTTCGAGACCGCGCTGACCGCGACCCTGGAAGGTCACGGTGTCAGGCTGGTCTGCCTGGCCGGGTTCATGCGCCTGCTGACGAAGGGCTTCGTCGATCACTGGCGGGACCGGATCATCAATATCCACCCGTCGCTGCTGCCGGCCTTCAAGGGGCTGAACACGCATGAGCGGGTGCTGCACTACGGCGTGAAGTTCACCGGCTGTACCGTGCATTACGTCCGCGCCGAGATGGATGACGGCCCGATCATCGTCCAGGGGGCCGTGCCGGTGCTGCCCGGTGACACCGCCGATAGCCTGGGCGCGCGGGTGCTGGGCGTCGAACACCGGATCTATCCGCTGGCGGTGAGACTGGTTGCCGAAGGCCGCGCGCGGGTGATCGGCAACGCGGTCAATGTCGATCAGCCGCCCGGTGACGGTGATGGCACCGCGAATATCGTCGTCATAAATCCGGCTGGCTGAACCGGTTGGCCGGTGCCTCGAGCGGGGCCGACCCCGTTCACGGCGCCGCCAGCGTCAGGCGATGGCGCGGCCGGTCCAGCGGGCCGGAGAACGAGAGGATGCCGGCGCTGGCACGCTCGGCCGCCGGTTGCAGCCTGGCCTCCAGGTCCAGGGTCCAGTCGGCCAGGTCGATGGCGCCGCGCCAGTCCATGCCGATGTCCCCCCCGGCGGTTTCCGTGCGGGCCTCGGGGGTGGCAATGCCCTGGTCGATCACCCATTCCACCCGCGTGTCGGCCAGCCGCGTGCTGCCGTCCAGCAGGGCCTGAAGCGCCCCGGGCTGGTCCGCCGCCGCCTGCCAGGCCGCCAGGTCCAGCCCCAGCAGTTCCGGTTCCTGCAGCCGGACGCTGGCCGTGCCGCGGGCGCTGCGCACCATGTCGAAGGGCGCGATGCCGGTGGCGGCCAGTTTCAGCCGCAGGTCGCCCCGGCCCGACAGGAACCGGGTCGCGGTCGCGGCCTCCGCCAGTGCCCCGATGTCGGCATCCGTCCATTCCAGGTCCAGCGACAGGTCGGCGCGGGTATCGCCGGTCAGGCGCATCGTGCCCCGAAACGCGCCATCCGCCATCCGCCCGGTCACGCCGTTGAAGCCCAGGGCGTTGTCATCCAGGTCGACCCGCCCCTGCAGATCGGTCAGCTGCATGCCACCGAGGCCGAGGCTCTGCAGCCGCACGTCCAGGTCCGCCGCGAAACGCCCGATCCAGAGCAGGTCCAGCGGCGCACGGGACCAGCGGCGCGCGGTATCGGATCGCTGCGCGGCAATCGTGGCACCACTGCCCGACGGCGGCACCAGCGGGTCCAGGTCGACATCGCCCGCGGTGATCTCGCCGCTGATCCGCCGCCCGTCCAGGTCCCAGAGCAGCCTGCCGACCATGCTGACCGGTCCGGACCGCAGGTCGGCATCATCCAGCCGCAGCGACCCTGCATCCATGGTCAGGGTGCCCAGCAGTTCCACCGGTCCGCTGTGCCTGGTCGGCGGGTCGAGGCGGGGCATCAAGGTGGTGGCCAGCGCCGAGAGGTTCTGGTGGCGCACGGCCATGCCGCCGACGAACCGCCGCGCGCCCGACGCGTTCTCCAGCGAGTCGCCCTCGATCCGGCCATCCAGTTCCAGGCGTCCCGACAGGGCATCGACATGGCCCAGCAGGCGATAGGCATGGGCCTGGCCGTCCAGTCTCAGGTTGGCCAGCACCTGGTCGTCCAGGTGCGCCGGCCAGCGCAGGCCGGGAAACAGCAGCGCGGCCGCGTCTGCCAGGCGGGCCTGGTCAACGGCCAGCGCCAGGTCGAAATCCGGGTCTTGCAGCAGGTTGGTGACCGTCCCCTCCATCAGCACCCGCCCGGGGGTGAAACGGCTTTCGGCGGCCAGCTGGATGGCGTCGAACGTGCCGTCGAGGTTGAAGCTGCTGTCGAATTCGCCGATGCGACCGGCGATGCTGTCGGTATCCAGCCCGAACGCCAGCATCAGCTGCCGCAGGTCGCTGCCGCGGGCGGTGCCGGAGAGGGCGAAATGCGGGTCCGCCGGTTGATCGAGGGAGCCCGCGAGCGTCATCACCGTCTGGCCCGGCAGGCCCAGTTCGAGGCCGTGCAGCGAAAGCTGGCCGCCGATCAGGCTGGCATCCAGCGCCACGGCTTCATAGGCCCGCCCGCCCAGCAGCAGGCTGCCGATGCCGAGCTTGCTGTTGGTGTCCAGGTCGTCGAGGAAGGCGAGGTCCGGGCGCGGACCGTCGCCGAAGGCCAGGTCGAGGTGGTCTTCCAGCCCCAGCGCCTGCAGGTAGGCATCGCCGTTCACCTGGTCGATGCGCAGGTCCAGGCTGAAGGACGGACGCCGCCGCAAGGCCACGGCCAGCCCGCCGCTGACCCGGGACCGGTCGAGCCGCATGTCCAGATCGTAGACCTGCACCACGTCGTCGGTGGTGCTGACGGTGGCCACCAGGTTGGCGTTGCGCAGCCGGTCCACGGCACGGTCGGTGACGCGCAGCCCGGCCCAGTCCAGCAGGGCGCGCAGGTTGTCGGTCGCCGCCTCCACGGTGCCGTCGAGGCGCGGATGCCCGGCGGGGGTACGCAGCTTGCCGGTGAAGGCGAGGTCGGACCCACCGGGCAGCAGGGCGGTCAGGCGACCGATATTCAGTTCGGCACGGTTCAGGCTGGCATCGAAGGCGATCTGGCGCAGCTGGCTGTCGGCAAGGCTGATCACCCCGGCGTCGAGGCGCAGCGCGGCCGCGATGCCGCCCGGCAGTTCCAGGCCGGTGCCGCCTTCCTGCCCGGCGAAGGCGACCAGGCGGCGCAGCAGGTCATCACCGTTCAGCTGTTCGAAGCCGACGCTGATATCGAGCATCGGCACGTCCGATGCGGCCCCGGGGGGCGGCAGGGTCGCGGTCAGGCGTCCGCGACCGTCGACGCCGGCCACGTCGAACACGGCCTTCTCCAGCACGATGCCGCCGGGTTCGATGCTCATCTCCCCCGTCAGGTGGGCAGGCAGCGGGTCGGGAAAGCGGCCCTCCGGCGTCACGATGCCGGTGGCGTTCAGGCTGGCGACCAGGTGGGGTGTCTCGGCCGTCAGGCTGCCGCGCAGGCGGGGCCGGGCGCCGTCACCCAGCTTGCCCCGGAAGGTGGCCGATCCAGAGGCCTCGTCGCTCACCGTGATGGAAACCCTCGGCCCGGCCGAGGGCAGGATGGCATTGACCTCCACCATCATCGGCAGGCGGGCGTGGCGGCTGGTCATGCGCAGGCTTGGCGGTCGCCCCTCCGTATCCTGGTCGGCGCGGCCATCGACGGCTGCGAGTGCGAGGTTCATTCCGTTGCGGGCATCGGTCAGGTCGATGCGTCCGGCGGTGAAGTCCACGTGGCGCACCGCGGATGCAAGCAGGCCCCGGTCCGGGTTCGCCGCCGGGCCCCCGGTCTGACCCCCGGTCTGACCCCCGGTCTGACCCCCGGCCTGACCCCCTGTCCGGCCCCCGGTCTGTCGATTCAGCCGGGCGGCGAGCGCGGTCAGCCCGACGTGGTTGCGGGTGGCATTGGCCAGGGTGGCCAGGCGCAGGTGCGGTTCGCGCAGGCTCACCCGGTTGGCGACGATATCGCCCAGCAGCAGGTTGGCGATGGACAGGCGGATGTCCAGCGCCCGCACGGTCAGGAACGGTGGCAGACCGCCCCCGGTCGCGCCGATGGAGACGTTCTCGGCCCGCAGGCGCGGCGTCGGCAGCAGGCGGAAGCTGCCGGGGCCAGCCATGACCACGGGCTGATCCCGCACCGCCTCCGCCTCTGCCGCGATGCTGTCGCGGTAGCTGTCGGCATCGATCAGGAACGGGGCCGCGAACAGCCCGCCGATCAGCAACAGGACGAACCCGGCAACGACCGCCAGCAGGACCTTCATGCGACGTGCCTCATGCCCGCTGCCCCGGCAGGTGCCCGCGTCCGGCGTGCAGCCGGTGCCGCGCGGCCGTCCCGTGCCGGGCAGCTTGCCGGATCACGGCCTGCCGGTTCCCGACATGGTCCGGATCCAGGTCCATCGGATAGGTTCCGTTCAACTGTTCGATCCCCTCCATGGGTTCGCCCGTCCGTCGCAGGGCATTCTCCGCCGCCCCGGCCGGTTCCGATGTTGTCGCGCCGTGACCGGTCACCAGTGATGCCATTGATCGGGCTTCCAATCCAGCCGTTGCGCATGGCGAAACGACGTGATGATCGACAACATGCCGGTTGCGGACCTTGCGTCAACGGGACTTTCAGCTAAGCTTTTTGCCGAGTGACAAGGGGTTGCCGGTCAGGATGCGCGGAACACGTGCATGCGGCCGTGATCCGGTGCGCCACGGGTTTCGCGGACGGAACGGCTGTTCCGGCGGGACCGGGACCTGCAGGACCAAGGGGGCCAGGTGAGTTCATGGCGGATCTGATCAACCTGCGTCGCGCCAGAAAGGACCGTGACCGGAAGGCCAAGGCGGGCCGGGCCGCGGAGAACAGGGTGAATTTCGGGCGGACGGCGGCGGAACGCCAACGCCAGTCGGCCGAAAGCGACAGTCGGCAGCGCCTGCTGGATGGCAAGCGTCTGGACGACAGGGACGCGGACAGGACTGACGGGTAGCCGACCTGCAAGGTCGCGCCACGATGTGCCTGTTCAGGGGTTTTGCGGTACGGGGTGCCGCCATGGAGGGTTGAACAATGAAGGCTTCAGATCTTTTCGTACGCTGCCTGGAAGAAGAGGGTGTCGAGCGCATCTTCGGTGTTCCGGGTGAGGAGAATGCGGACACGATGATCTCGCTGCTGGACAGCAAGATCGATTTCATTCTCTGCCGGCATGAACAGGCCGCGGCCTTCATGGCCGACGTCTACGGTCGCCTGACCGGCAAGTCCGGCGTCTGCCTCGCCACGCTCGGCCCGGGCGCGACCAACCTGGTGACCGGTATCGCCGACGCCAACATGGACCGTGCGCCGCTGGTCGGCATCATCGGCCAGGCCGGGACCTATCGCCTGCACAAGGAAAGCCATCAGAACATGGACTCGATTGCCATGTTCCGCCCGATCACCAAGTGGGCGCAGACGGTGTCCAACGCCAATGCGATCCCCGAGATCGTGCGCAAGGCCTTCAAGGTCGCCGAGCAGGAAAAGCCCGGTGCCGTGCTGATCGAACTGCCGGAAGACCTGGCGAAGAACGACGTGGCCGAAGCCGTCGCCAAGCCGATGAAGCCGGTGCGTACCCGTCGCCCCGGTGCCGACCACAAGGCGATCAAGGAAGCGGTCGACGTCATCCTGGCGGCGAAGAACCCGATGATCCTGGCCGGTAACGGCGCGATCCGGAAACGTGCCGCGGCGCAGCTTGCCATCATGGCGGAGAAGCTCGGCGTCGGCGTGATCAATACCTTCATGGGCAAGGGCGCGGTGCCGCGTGCGTCCAAGTACTGCCTGTTCACCATGGGCCTGCAGGGCAAGGACCACGCGAACGTCGCCATCGATGCCGCCGATACCATCATCTCCGTCGGCTACGACCTGGTCGAATACAGCCCCAGCCACTGGAACAAGACCCAGGGCAAGAAGATCGTCCACATCG
This sequence comes from uncultured Alphaproteobacteria bacterium, assembly GCA_913064755.1. GTDB lineage: Bacteria > Pseudomonadota > Alphaproteobacteria > Minwuiales > Minwuiaceae > Minwuia. Next base: position 1,739 of record CAJYBQ010000045.1, on the reverse strand, counting down.
ACTTCTGGCCGGCCGAGGTCGACACCGACTATGACGCCACCGTCGACGTGCAGGGCGACATCGCCGACGCGCTCTGGCAGATCAACAAGGAACTGGATGACCGGGGCATTTCCAAGGCACCGTTCGATATCGAGAAGGTGCAGCCGCTGCGCCAGCGCATCCTCGACGATTTCGCCATGGAAAAGGACTCCGCCGACTTCCCCATGAAGCCGCAGAAGGTTCTCTGGGACGTCCGCGAGGTCATGGGCGAGGAAGACATCCTGCTCTCCGACGTTGGTGCGCACAAGATGTGGATCAGCCGCTACTACCAGTGTGACACGCCGAACACCTGCCTGATCTCCAACGGTTTCTGCACCATGGGCTTCGCCATGCCGGGTTCGATCGGCGCCAAGTTCGCCAAGCCGGACAGCCGCGTCCTGGCGATCAACGGCGATGCGGGCTTCATGATGAACGTGCAGGACATCGAGACGGCTGCACGGCTGAAGCTGAACGTGGTCTGGATGGTCTGGTGCGACAGCGAGTACGGCCTGATCAAGTGGAAGCAGCAGAACCAGTTCGACGGCAAGCATTCGGAGCTGAAGTTCACCAACCCGGACTTCGCCAAGATGGCCGAGAGCTTCGGTATCTGGGGTCGCAACCTGACCTCCGCTGCCGAACTGAAGCCGGCGCTGGAAGAAGCCTTCCAGCAGGACGGCCCGGCCCTGATCGCGCTGCCGATCGACTACGCCGAGAACGTGAAGATGACCAAGCGCCTCGGCGAGATCGACGCCGTCATCTGATCCCCGCCACCCGGGGCGGCACCGTCGCCCCGACCCGCGGACCGAAGAGAGAAAGCCGACCGCGACACCTGTCCCGGTCGGCTTTTTCGTTCTGCGCGCTGTGCGGGGTCCACGCCGGACTGCTTGTCCGCCAGCTCGAAAGACTGGATACCGTGTCGCCGCCGCCCTTCTCCGCCGTGCCAGCGTCGATGTGCCTTGGTCGCCCTCACCACCACCTCACCACGGCGCACGCGGACTTGATCCGCGTGTCCAGCCTTTCGGCGTTCGAGCGGCACGCTGGGTACCCGGGTCAAGCCCGGGTACGCCGTGGGATGTGAGATGAAGACACCATCCCCCCACCACGGCGCACGCGGACTTGACCCGCGTGTCCCTATGCCCGGCAACGTGGCCCCGGCGGGAACACGGCCGCGGGTGCATCGACGTCCGCTGCCCGCGGATGCGCCCTCCGCGGCTGGGCTCCGGGGTGTTCGTGCAGGCGCAGTACAACGCGTTCACGACCGTGCGCTCGCGTCTGCTCAGCGGCGGTGGGGCTCGGTTCGACGTCGTGCATCGCAACCTCTTCGGCCTGTGGGGCGGGACCGGTTACATGGGCGAGTACGAGGTCAACGCGATCGAAGGGTGCACGCCCAGCGAGGACGACGATTGCAGCGCCTTTATCCCGGACTCCCACCCTTCCTCGACGTTCAACCACCGCTGGACCAGCTATGTGTCGATGCGCCTGGATGTCCTCGATGAGCAACTCTTGCTGAGCAGCACGACGTACGTGCAGCCGCGCTTTGATGACGTCTCCGACATTCGCATCAACACCGGGTTCCAGCTTGAGGCCAAGGTTGGCTCGGTCTTCTCGCTGGGGTCGGACTTCGAGGTTCGCTACGACAGCCGTCCTCCACGAACGGTGAAGGGGACCGACATCAGCCTCAGGGGCTTCTTGCGCTTCCGGTTTGGCTGATGTCCGATTCG
>CAJYBQ010000044.1 GCA_913064755.1 uncultured Alphaproteobacteria bacterium | reverse complement strand
CGAAGACGCCCCCACCGACAGGCCATCGTGGCGCGGGCAGGCCCCGGCGGTGATGGGGCCGCTGGCATGTTAGATCCTGGTCGCCTGGCACCCGCCCCAGTGCCTCCCCGGGTTTTTTGGGTCACGGCTGGGCGCGCGCCGGTCCGTTATCACTTCGGCGGGCGCGCTGTGCTCCGCGTCCAGCGTCCCGCCAACCCGGAACGCGCGGTGGCAGTCGATGGCCTCCTGGACGCCCATGCCGTCGTCGTAGATGTTGGTCAGGACGTGTGCGTGGCCGACCGGCTGGTAGCCGCCGCCCATGACGCCGAAGGAAATCTCGCAGCGGCCTTCCTTCAGCGCCATGCCGGGGATGATGGTGTGCATCGGGCGCTTGCGCGGGGCGATGCAGTTGGGCTGCCCCGGCTGCACCACGAACCCGGCGCCACGGTTCTGCAGGATGACACCGGACTTCGGCGCGGTCCTGCAGGACCCGAAGGCGAAATACAGCGAGTTGATGAAGGACACGCAATTCAGGTCCCGGTCCACCACCGTCAGGTAGACCGTGTCGCGGTACTGCGGGCCGGTGGCCTGGTCGTCGTCGGCCATGGCGTGGCCAAGGGAGATACGCTCCCGCAACTCGTCGGCGAAGGCATCTGACAGCAGCATGTCCACCGGCACCTCGGCCTGGCGCGGATCGGCGACGTACCGGTCCCGCGCGGCAAAGGCGAGGCGCGTGGCCTCCGCCTCGATATGCAGCCGCTCGACACTGGTCGGGCCATAGGCCGAAAGGTCGTAGCCCTTCAGGATGTTCAGCATCAGCAGGGCGGTGATGCCCTGCCCGTTCGGCGGGATCTCGGTGATCTGGCGACCGGCGTATTCGCTGGCGATCGGGTCGACGTATTCGCAGCGCTGGGCCGTGAAATCATCCAGCGAATGGGTCGCGTCGATGCTGTTGAGATAGGACACGATGTCGTCGGCAACCGGCCCGGCATAGAAACCCTCACGCCCCTCGGCCGCGATGCGCTTCAGGGTGCCGGCCAGTTCCGGGGACTGCCATTTCTGCCCGGCGGTCGGGCTGGCCCCGTCGCGCAGGTACTGGGCGGCGGAATTGGCGTCACCGCCCAGCCGCTTCACGTTGCGCGACCAGTCGACCGACACGCGCGGGGTCACGGCGAAACCGTCCTCCGCATAATGGATCGCGCGCTGCAGCACCCGGTCGATACCCATGGACCCGTGGTCGTCCAGCAGGCGGCACCAGGCATCAACCGCCCCCGGCACGGTGACGGAATGCGGACTTTCCAGCCCGATCTGCCTGATCCCCTGCCCCAGCAGGTGGTCGGCGGTCAGCCCTTCCGGTGCGTGACCTGAACCGTTCAGGCCGATCACCGGCCCCCGCGCGCCCTTCTGCAGCAGCACGAAGCAGTCGCCGCCGATGCCCGTGGACATGGGCTCCACCACGCATTGCACCGCGCAGGCGGCGACGGCGGCGTCGATGGCATTGCCGCCTGCCTGCAGGATTTCCATGGCGGCAAGTGTGGCCAGCGGGTGGGACGTGGCCGCCGCACCATTGGTGGCGTGGACGACCGAACGGCCAGGCTGTTGCAGATCACGCATTGGATTGGGTCCCTCGGCAGTTGCGACTTGATGGTTCAGGTTTTCTACACGGAATGCGGTGGTTTGGCACCGTTCTCAACCCCGCATGGCGTCCAGCTGGGCATCATAGCCCGACGGGTCGATGTGCACGTCGATCAGCCGCGGCCCCGACATCCGCGCCGCCGCGGCCAGCGCGGGCTGCACCTGCGATACCTCGCGGACCGTCGTGCCATAGGCGCCCATGGCCTGCGCGATGGCAGCGAAATCCACCGTGCGGGATGCGACACCGGCATGCGGGCGCTGCTGCTTGCGCTGCTTCACGTCGATCAGGCTGAGCATGGCGTCGTTCAGCACGACCACCGTCACGTCCAGCTTGCGCTCCACCGCCGTGGCCAGTTCGCCCAGGCACATCATCATGCCGCCGTCGCCGGTCACCGCGACCGCGGGGCGATCCGGTTCGTGCAGGGCGCTGGCGATGGCTGCCGGCAGGGCAAAGCCCATGGTGGACAGCCCGTTGGATTTCAGCACCCCCAACGGCGCGTCGGCCATCCAGCGGGCCAGGGTCGGGAACATGTGCGCCCCGGCATCGACGGCCAGCCGCGCCGGTTTGCCGTCGATCTGCCCGCCGCCGAACTGCTGCAGGCTGTCGATCAGGAAATCGGGGGAGATGCCCGCCACCGTCGGATAGGCGATGCGCGCGCGATAGGCGGTGCGCAGCCGCGCCAGCTCTTCCCGGTCCCAGCCGGGTTGCGGCGCCGACGGCATCAGGTCGGCCAGCATCGGCCGCAGCGCACCGACCGCGATCATCTCCGGCACCGGATAGCCCCCCGCCGCCGCCCAGTCCCAGGTCGAAAGTGCAACGACAGGCGCGGCATGGGTCCAGATGCCGGGGATCATCTCGATCGGGTCGTGGCCCAGCATGACAATCAGGTCGGCGGCGGCCAGCACCGATGCTTCCGCCGTGCCGCCGGTGAATTGCGCCACCAGCAGCGGGTCATGATCGGAAATCGTCCCCTTGGCCTTGTAGGTGGTCAGGCAGGCCGCCCCCAGCGCACGGGCCAGGGCGCGTGTTTCATCGCCCAGGTGCCGGGCCTGCAGTCCGACGATGAAGACCGGCTTCCAGGCCCCATGGACACGGGCGCGCAGGCCCTCCGGCAGGGCCGGTGAAACACTTGCCCCGGCCGCGGGCTCCGGGGCCGGGGCCGGTCGGTGCGGCACCGGCGGCGCATCAACGCTCGCCTCCGCCGCCACGATGTCCAGGTGCACCGGCCCCTGCGGTTCCGCGGTCGGCAGGTCGAGCAGGTCGGCGATCTCCGTCCCGTCCGTATCGGGCCGGATCCAGCGCGCGGCCTTGCTCACCGGCGCGAAGCTGGCGGGCTGGTCGTAGACCTGGTGCCAGGTGGGACGGACGGGCGGCGGCTCGATCCGGTCGGCGAACAGGACCAGTGGTGACCGTTCCAGCGCCGCATAGGCCATGCCGTTCACCGCCGCCGCCGCGCCCGGACCGACACCGACAAGCGCCGCCCCGGGCGCGCCGGACAGTTCGCCGGAACAGGCGGCCATCAGCACGGCGGAGGTCTCCCCCCGTGTCAGCACGAATTCCACGCCCTGGCGGCCACAGGCCTCGATCAGGTCCAGGCTGGACCCGCCCCCCGGCACGCCGAATACATGCCGGGTGCCACGCTGTTTCAGGCCAGCGACCAGCCGCTCGGCGAGGGCCGTCACGTGTCGAACCTTGGCGGCGTGACGCCGGCCATGCCCGAAACGAAATCCAGCAGGGCCGAGAAATCCCGGTCACCGAAACCTGCCGTCCCCTTTGCCGCCATCAGGGCCTGCGCCACGGCGGACCCGGCCAGCATCGGAATGCCCGCTTCCTTCGCGGCGTCCAGCGCCAGCGCCACGTCCTTGTGCGCCAGCGCGATGCGGAAGCCCGGTTCGGTATCGTCCACCAGCACCTTGTTGGGCCAGGCGCTGACCAGGTGACCGTTGGTGGCGGTGGTGCCATTGACCACGTCCAGCGTGTTGCGGATGTCCAGGCCAAAGGCCTGCGCCAGGGTCACGGCCTCCGCGTTCACCTGGCAGACGGAGATGGCGATCAGGTTGTTGACCAGCTTGGTGCGGATGCCGCTGCCCGGTCGGCCACAATGCAGGATGGTGCTGCCCATCCCCTCCAGCACCGGTTTCACGCGGCCGAAATCATTGTCCGACGCACCGACCATGAACAGGGATTCGCCCTTGATCGCATGCGCCACCAGGCGTCCGACCGGCGCATCGGCAAAGCCGATCCCGGCCTCCGTCAACGCGGAGAACAACCGGTCCGTGGTGGCCGGCGCGATGGTGGACATGTCGATCACCGCCATGTCGGGGCGGCCGTGGGCGCGCACCCCGTCCGGCCCCAGCAGCACCGCCTCCACGTCCGGCGAATCCGGCAGCATGGTGATCACCAGGTCGACCCCGGCCGTCAGTTCCGCGACCGACCCGGCGACGGACGCCCCGAGTTCCGCCAGCGGCACGGTCCGGGCGAGATCGGTATCGAATACCGTCAGATCATGACCCTTGCGCGCCAGGTTGGCGGCCATGGGACCACCCATGGCTCCCAGCCCGATGAAACCGATTCGTTCAGCCATGACTCGCCTCTCCCCCAGAAATATCCGAGCAGAGGGAAGCATGGTCCGGCCAGACTGTCAGCAGGTGATCGTCATCAGGTCATGTGAAACCAGGATCTCACCATCGAAGCAGGCGCGGGCGTCGGCGGCCCATTCCTCCTCCCGGCCCGGCGGCGGCGGCGGCACGAAATGGTTCAGCACCAGCCGCTTCACGTTGCAGCGCCGCGCGGTCTCCCCCGCCTGCGCCACATCCGAGTGGTAGTCGATGACATCGCGCATGCGCAGGGATGGTGCCTTCGCGATGATGTCGCTGCGGATCACGGTCTGCACATAGACATCGGCATCCTGACAGATCGCGTCCAACCCCTCGCAGGGCACGGTATCACCGGCGATGGCGATGACCTTGCCCTCGGCCTCGATCCGGAACCCCAGGGTTGGGTGAACCGGACTGTGATCCGTGGCGGCAACCGTGATGCGGACACCATCCGCTTCCGACAACACGTCCCCCGGCGTCAGGGCGCGGGCGACAACCCGGGGGCCTTCGGTCATGTCTTCATGGTGCGCCAGGCGATACCCGATGTCGTGTTCCAGGGCCGCGAGGGTGCGGTCGGTGAAGGTCTCGATCCCTTCCGGCCCGAACACGCGCAAGGGGTTCGGCTCACCACTCATGACCCAGCGCGTGGTGATGACATCGTTGAAATCGGTGGTGTGGTCACTGTGCATGTGGGTGATGAACAGGGCGGAAAGGTTCTGCGCGCCCACCTTTGCGGCAGCAGCGCGCATCAGCACCCCGCGCCCGCAATCGAACAGATACTTCTGTCCCCCGGCCCGGACCAGCGTCGACGGGCCAGCGCGTTCGGGATGCGGCAGCGGTGAGCCGCTGCCCAGAATGGTGACGTCCATGTGAATTCCTCCCCAGGACATGAGACAGCCGGTGCGCTGCGGCTATTTCCGTTCGGCGATCATCCACATGTTGTCGGACGTGGGCATGTGATCGAAGAAGTTGAAGCGGCGCACGTTCAGGCCGACGCCTTCGATCATCTGCCGCAGGCTGGCCGGCGTGAAGTAGTTCACGTGGTCGGGGAACCGGAAACCGGACCATTCCAGCCCCATGACCGGACGCATGACGGACGAATAGTTCGGCACCTTGATGATGGCGATGCCCCCGGGGGCCAGGGTGCGCGCGATCTCCGTCATGACCTCGCGCGGCTGCACCTCGTGTTCCAGGTAGGACCTGAGCGTGGCCGCGGTGAAGAAGCCGTCCTCGAACTGCCGCAGGCCATCGAGCGACGACGCGTTGACCGCCCGCCCGCCCTTGGTCCGGAACAGCGCATCCGCTTCCGCCGCGATCTCTTCCTCGATCTCGATGCCGAACGGCGTGAACTGGTCGGGCAACGCCGCCAGCCGCTTGCCACCGGCACAGCCGATGTCGATGACATTGCCCGGTCGGGCAAAGCGGATCGTCAGGTCATCGACCTGCTTGCGCGGAAACATGTGCAGCCGGAACCGGGTCAGCTTCGACGCGCGATAGCTCAGCGGCCGAGCCTTCTTGCGGCGCTTCTCCTCCCGCTTCCAGTTCTTCTGCCAGGCCAGGTTGCGGAACAGCTCGTCGTAGACCGGGGCCTTTTCCAGGTAGACGAAGCCGCAGTCACCGCAGTCCTTGATGGTCCAGGGATCGCGCACGTGCCGGGCGGCACGGGACGTGTTGTCGGCACCGCACTGGGGGCAGGCCCGGGTCTCGACCCGGATCGCGCCCACGTCTTCCAGTTCCACCTGTTCGATTGCCCCGATGGCCATGCTGTCCCGCCCTGGTCGAATGATCCGATCCGCACAGATACAGGCCGCAACGGAACCTGTCGAGGACAGGCCCTTCCTTCCCTGGTGGATTAAGCCCGACGGTGCGTTACCATTCATGGCAACAACAACAGACATTCATCCCTGTCAGGAAACGCAGCCATGAAGTTCGGCACCTTCTTCTTTCCCACAGCCTATGCCATCGACGTGGTCGACCTGGCGAAGGAGCTTGAGGATCGCGGGTTCGAATCCCTGTTCCTTTGCGAACACACCCATATCCCGGTCAGCCGCGAGACCCCCTTCCCCGGCGGTGGCGAACTGCCGGAGAAATACGCCCATACGCATGATCCCTTCGTGGCGCTTTCCTTTGCCGCCGCCGCGACGCGGAACCTGACCCTGGGCACCGGCATCAGCCTGATCACGCAACGCGACCCGATTGTCACCGCGAAGGCCGCGGCCAGCCTGGACCTGCTGTCCGGCGGACGTTTCGTCCTGGGCGCCGGCGGCGGCTGGAACCTGGAGGAGATGCGCAATCACGGCACGGACCCTAAGACCCGGTTCAAGGTGCTGGAGGAACGGCTGAAGGCCATGAAGGCGCTCTGGACCGAGGACGAGGCCGAGTTCCACGGCGATTTCGTCGATTTCGACCCCGTCTGGTCCTTCCCCAAGCCCGCGACCCGGCCGCATCCGCCGATCCTGATCGGCGGGGAGACCGACCACACCATCCGCCGCGTCGTCGAGTTCGCGGACGGCTGGCTGCCCCGCGCCAACTACAACTTCGACCCCGCCGCGGGCATGGCACGGCTGAAGCAGGCGGCGGACGCGGCCGAACGCCCGATGTCCACCCTGTCCGTCACCGTGTTCCGTGCCACGCCGGAACCGGCACATGTCGCGGCCTGCCGGGAAGCGGGCATCGACCGGGTGCTGTTCGACGTCCCCGACAAGGGACGCGACGAGGTACTGACCCTGCTGGACGACTACGCGAAGCTGATGGGATAGCGCGGGAAAGCGGCATCTGACGGGTCCGCAGCCATCCCCGGTCGGCACAACGACGGGGGGCGCGGCGGACCCTTCGAACAGGGAACCGCCACCCTGCGACAATGCCGCTTCCTTGCCCCGTGTCGGCAAGCTTGGTAGACAGCCCGCAACCTGATGTATCCACGCCCGATTGGCAGCCTGTGTCAGCAGTCCCCGCAAGCGTCGGCGCATCCAAGAACCTGATCTGGAATCTGGAGCAAACCATGAGCAATTTCACGGACTACAAGGTCGCCGACATGAGTCTGGCCGACTGGGGCCGCAAGGAAATCAACATCGCCGAGACGGAGATGCCCGGCCTGGTCGCGCTGCGTCACGAATTCGGCGAATCCAGGCCGCTGGCCGGTGCCCGCATCGCCGGTTGCCTGCACATGACCATTCAGACGGCGGTGCTGATCGAGACGCTGATCGCGCTGGGCGCGGAAATCCGCTGGTCCTCGTGCAACATCTTCTCCACCCAGGACCAGGCCGCCGCGGCCATTGCCGCCGCCGGTATCCCCGTCTTTGCCTGGAAGGGCATGGATGATGACGAGTTCTGGTGGGCGATCGACAAGACCATCGAAGGCCCCGACGGCTGGCGTCCGAACATGATCCTGGACGACGGCGGCGACCTGACCCAGCGCATGCACGAGAACTTCCCCGAGCTGCTGGACGATGTCCGCGGCCTGTCCGAGGAAACCACCACCGGCGTGCATCGCCTGTACGAAATGGCCAAGGCGAAGACGCTGAAGGTCCCGGCGATCAACGTCAACGACTCCGTCACCAAGTCCAAGTTCGACAACCTGTACGGCTGTCGCGAAAGCCTGGTGGATGGCATCAAGCGCGCCACCGACGTGATGCTGGCGGGCAAGGTTGCCGTGGTCTGCGGCTTCGGCGACGTGGGCAAGGGCTCGGCCGAGAGCCTGCGCAGCCAGGGTGCACGCGTGATCGTGACCGAGATCGACCCGATCTGCGCACTGCAGGCCGCCATGGAAGGCTATGACGTCAAGACCATGGAAGACGTGGCCGCCACCGGCGACATCTTCGTCACCGCGACGGGCAACAAGGACGTCATCACCGTTGACCACATGCGGGAGATGAAGGACCGGGCGATCGTCTGCAACATCGGTCACTTCGATTCCGAGATCCAGGTTGCCGGGCTGCGCAACTACCCGTGGCACAACGTGAAGCCGCAGGTTGACGAGATCGAGTTCCCCGATGGCCGCCGCCTGATCCTGCTGGCCGAGGGCCGCCTGGTGAACCTGGGCTGCGCCACGGGCCACCCGAGCTTTGTCATGAGCGCGTCCTTCACCAACCAGGTGCTGGCGCAGATCGAGCTGTGGGAGAACCACAAGAACTACGACCGCGAAGTCTACGTGCTGCCGAAGCACCTGGACGAGAAGGTCGCGGCGCTGCACCTGGATCGCCTGGGCGTGAAGCTGACGAAGCTGTCCGACGACCAGTCCGACTACCTCGGCATCCCGGCCGCTGGCCCGTTCAAGCCGGAACATTACCGTTACTGACGTCCTCGCAGGGTTGCGGTAACTTTCCTATAAGGGTCCGGGTGCCCTAATGTCGGGCACCCGGGTGATTCCCACGCAACCACGCAGGCGAGCAGGCATGAGTTCCAGGCAACCAGCGCAAACCAGGAAGGTCCGGATTTACCGGGCCATTCTCGGTGCGCCACCGGTTGCCCTTGCCGCGATGCTCGCCACGACGATCTCCGCCACGCAGGCACAAGCACAGGTCGATGCTGCAGGGGTCGCGAGTGATCCGCCCCTGATCGTCCTGCTGGTCGGCGTGGTGGCGGGCGCGGTCATTGCCAGCGTGTTCGCGACCTTCCTGCGCCAGCGACAGGGCAGCGCCATGCGCAGCCTGCAGGCAGAGATCGAGACCCTTGCCGCCGAACGCGAGGACTTCCGCACCGAGGCCCAGCGCCACGAAGCCGAACTGGGCCTGACCCGTGACAAGCTCGCGTCGCTCGGGCGGGATCGGGACCAGTATCGCAGGTTGCTGAATGCCGCCCCCTTCGCGGCCTGGCGGCGCGACCTGGCCGGCGACATGATCTGGCGCAACGAGACCCTGCTTGCATTGCTGGGGGACGACGGCAATCACGAGGAGATCGCGTCCAAGGCAGATGGCAAGCGCCCGCAGGCGCTGATCGCCAAGGCAAGGGACGAGGAAGCCATCGCCGGCGAGGAACGCCGCTTCGTGGTGGAGGGTCAGCGCCGCGTATTCCAGGTGCTGGAAACGCCGCTGCTGTCCGAGGACGAATCCGCCGGCTTCGCCATCGACGTTTCCGAAAGCGAGGAACTGCGGCGCGAGCTGCGCCGGAACATCCGCGCCAACAACGAAGTGCTGGAGCACATGTCCACCGCGGTCGGAATCTATGACCGCGACAAGCGCCTGATCTTCGCCAATCGCGCCTTCATCAAGTTCTGGGGCCTGGACATAGAATTCGTCGGTCACCAGCCCACCCTGGGCGAAGTGATGGACCGGCTGCACCAGAGCCGCAAGCTGCCCGAGCAGGTGGAATACCGCCAGTTCCGCCGCAATCGCGAAGCCTTCTTCAGCACCCTGCTGGAACCCTTCGAGGACCTCTACCAGCTGCCCGACGAACGCATGGTGCGGGAAACCATCACCCGGCACAGCTTCGGCGGGCTGCTGTTCATGGTGGAGGACGCGACCGACCGCATGGTGCTGGAACGGACGCTGAATACACTCATCGCCGTGCAGCGCGCGACGCTGGACAACCTGCACGAGGCCGTTGCCGTCTTCGGCTCCGACGGGCGGCTGAACCTGACCAATGTCGGGTACCGGGAGATGCTGGGTGTCACGCAGGAAGTGACCGACAAGCAGCCCCACATCAGGGAACTGACGGACATCGTGCTGTCACAGTGGAACCAGCCGACAATGCTGGCCGAGGAGCGCGACCGGATCATCGCCTCCGCCACCGAGATGCGGTCCGGCAACGGGCGCATGGAATTCCCCGACGGACGGATCGTGGATTACGCGGCCACCGGCCTGCCGGATGCCAAGACGCTGTTCACCTATATCGACGTCACGGATTCGCTCAGGATCGAACGCGCGCTGCGCGAACGCAACGAGGCGCTGGTCGCCGCCGACCTGATCAAGAGCGAGTTCCTGGAGAACATGTCTTACGAGCTGCGGACGCCGCTCAACACCATCCTCGGCTTCGCCGAGATCCTGCACAATGACTACTTCGGCACCCTGAACGACCGCCAGCGGGAATATTCCTCCGGCATCCTGGAAGCGTCGGGGCAGTTCCTGTCCATGATCAACGACATGCTGGACCTGGCCTCCATCCAGGCCGGGCACCTGCATGTGGACGAGGAACCCTTCGCGGTCTCCGAAGCGATCGATTCGGTGCTGGAGCGGCACCAGGAACGAGCCAGCCGTCGCCAGATCAACCTGCGGGTGGAAGTCTCGCCCGGACTGGCGGAGATGGTCAGCGACCAGCGCCGCCTGGAGCAGATTCTCGGCAACCTGGTCAGCAACGCGGTGAAGTTCACCCCGCCGGGCGGCGAGGTCGTGATTTCCGCCAGCATGGTCAACGGCATCCCCGAGATATCCGTCGCCGACAACGGCATCGGCATCCCGGCGGAGGAGCAGGAGCGGGTGTTCGAGACCTTCCGCACCAGCGACCGCCACACCCGGCGCGGCGCGGGCCTGGGCCTGGCACTGGTACGCAGCCTGATGGACCTGATGGGCGGCACGGTGGAACTGCAGTCGGAAAGCGGCGTCGGCACCACGGTGATCTGCCGCTTTTCCGGCGACGTTTCGGACCAGCTCGCGATTGCCGCTCCCCTGACGTTCGGCAGCATCCCGCATGATCCGGATGCCCCCCGCGAAGCCGGCAAGACCACAGAAGCCTGACCCCGTGGCGGTGATCGAAATGCGCCTGGCCGACCTGTCGGCAACCATTGCGCTGGGTCGGCGGCTGGCGGCGCGGTTGCAGGTGGGCGACACGGTACTGCTGACCGGCGACCTGGGCGCGGGCAAGACGGAACTGGCGCGGGCCATCATCCGCGCCCGCGCGGGCCAGGCCATCGACGTGCCCAGCCCGACGTTCAACCTGGTCATACCCTACGTGCTGCGTGACATGACCATCAGCCACTTCGACCTCTACCGGCTCGACGGGCCCGACGACATTCCCGAACTGGGGCTGGACGAGGCGCTGGACGAGGGCGCGATCATCGTCGAATGGCCCGACCGGCTGGGCGACCTGGTACCGCCCGACGCCATCACCCTCTGCCTGACGCTGGACGCGGCTGGCGATACCGACAGCGCTGTCCGCCAGGTCGCCATCAGCGGTCCACCCGAGATACTGGAGCGGCTTCTTGGCACCTGACCCCGAGACCGCGCAGGGCCGCGACCGCGCCGAGCGCATGCAGGCCTTCCTGGCCGGATGCGGCATGGCTGCGGCGGCTGTGCGCCCGCTGGCCGCCGACGCATCGTTTCGCAGCTATCACCGGGTGCATGCAACCGATGGCCGGGTGCTGGTGCTGATGGATGCGCCACCACCGGCGGAGGACGTGCGCCCCTTCATGCGCATCGCGGCACTGCTGGCGGAATGGAACCTGTCGGCGCCCGAAGTCCTCGCGGCCGATGCGGAAAACGGCTTCCTGCTGCTGGAGGACCTGGGCGACGACCTGTTCAGCCAGTTGATCCAGTCCCGCGCGGTGCCGGAGGAACAGCTCTACGGCGCCGCGATCGATGTCCTGATCGCGCTGCACGCCCGACCCGCACCGCCGGACCTGCCGCAGCACGACGCGGCGACCCTGCTGGCGGAGGTCGAGCTGTTCCTGGAGTGGCGCTTCCCCGAGATTCACGGTCGCGGGGCAGCGGCAGCGGAGGCCGACAGCTTTCGCGCCGCATGGCAGCAGGCCCTGGCGAACCTGCAGGATACGCCGGACACGCGGGCCACGGGCACGCTGGTGCTGCGCGACTACCACGTCGACAACCTGATCTGGCGACCGGAGCGTGACGGTCCGCGCCGGGTCGGGCTGCTGGACTTCCAGGACGCCGTTTCCGGCCATGCGGCCTATGACGTGGCGTCCCTGCTCTCGGACGTGCGCCGCGACATCGACCCGGCACTGGCGGAGCGGATGGTGCAGCGCTACCTGCGGGGTACCGGCCTGGACCCGGCCACCTTCCGCCTTGCACTCGCCGTGCTTGGTGCGCAACGCAACATGCGCATCCTGGGGGTGTTCACGCGGCTGTGGCGGCGCGATAACAAGCCGTCCTATACAGGATGGCTGGCCCGGACCTGGCGGCTGGTACGACGCGACCTGAACCACGACGCCCTGGCGCCGGTGCAGGCGTGGGTGCAGCAGCATGCGCCGCGGGACACCAGGGCCGACCGGATGGAGCGACGGGGCTCATGAACGACGGCAATGACACGGCTGGATCGGCAATGACGACGAACGCGGCAACCGGCCATGCCGGCCTGCCGCGGCGGGCCATGGTGCTGGCCGCCGGTTTCGGCAAGCGGCTGCGCCCGCTGACGCTCAGCCGCCCCAAGCCGCTGGTCTCCGTCGCCGGGCGCACCTTGATCGACCGCACGCTGGACCGGCTGGAAGCGGTAGGCGTCACCGACGTGGTGGTGAACCTGCACTATCGCGCCGACATGCTGACCGAACACCTGGCCGGCCGCAGGACACCGAACATCACCCTGTCCGTCGAGGACGAGTTGCTGGAAACCGGCGGCGGCGTCCTGAACGCCCTCGACCAGTTGGGGCCGGACCCTTTCCTGGTGGTCAATTCCGACATGATCTGGCGCGACGCGCTGACCAATACGCTTGCCCTGATGGGGCGGCAGTTCGACGCGACGAAGATGGATGCCCTGTTGATGATGCAGCCGACGATCACCGCCCACGGCTATCGTGGACAGGGTGACTTCCACATGGACCCGGCCGGCCGCCTGGCACGGCGCAAGGCGCCCAAGGTCGCGCCGTTCCTGTTCTCCGGCGTGCAGATCCTGCGGGCGGAGGTCTTCGAGGGCATGACCGTGGAGCCGTTTTCCCTGAACCGTATCTACGACCAGGCGCAGAAGGACGGGCGGCTGTTCGGCCCCCGCCACGCCGCCCACTGGCTGGATGTCGGGCCCCCCGCCGGCCTCCCCCCCCCGGCGCGGGCACG
>CAJYBQ010000043.1 GCA_913064755.1 uncultured Alphaproteobacteria bacterium | reverse complement strand
TTACACCGTCAGGCATTGTTCCTATCGGTTGTCCGCGAATGTCATGTCTAGAACTGCCGACTGCGCATTCACCACCTACCCGCCCACGCCCTGCAGATCACCGGATAGCTTGACCTGATTCCATTCGAACTTTCCGCCTGCATGAAGCTGCGTCATCTTCACCCGCGCCTCTGATACCCCTTCCTCCGCGTGGTTTCCCCCCGGTATGCCGCGACCATTGTCGGACACGGTGCAGGACCCGTCGGCATTCAGCACCACCGTCACGGTATCGGCGTGGCCGGCCAGCGCCTCGTCAATCGCGTTGTCGACGACCTCGAAGACCATGTGGTGCAGACCGGAACCGTCTTCGGTGTCGCCGATGTACATGCCGGGGCGTTTGCGCACCGCGTCCAGACCCTTGAGGACCTTGATGGAATCCGCATCGTAGGCGCGTTCCTGCCCGGCTTCGTTGCCCTGGTCTCTGTTCTCGTCAGTCATCATTCAACTTTCCTGTCATCTGGCCCTTCATCTGGTTCACCCGGACATTCATCCCGGCGTCACCATCGAGCCATCGATCCCGAAATACTGTGCCCGCGTGCCGAAGGCCGCGAACAGTTCCCGGTCGGTACCGGTCAGCCAGGCCTGTCCGCCCAGCGCTGAAATCTCGTCGAACAGGGCGCTGCGCCGCGCGCTGTCCAGATGTGCCGCCACTTCGTCCAGCAGCATGATGGGTACCACGCCGCGCTCTGCCTGCTGCATCCGCGCATCCGCAAGGATCAGCGATATCAGCAGCGCCTTCTGCTCCCCCGTCGAGCATTGCTCCGCCGGGATGTCCTTCGCCACGTGCCGCACCAGCAGATCGCTGCGGTGCGGGCCGTCGGTCGTGCGACCCGCGTGGCGATCCAGGCCCCGCCCGTCACGCCAGCGGGTGGCGAGGTCTTCCTCCACCTGCACGGCGGGCCGGTCGGCCAGCAATTCCTCGGCCACGCCCTGCAGGGCGATCTCCGCCGCCGGGAACGGTCCCGTCATCTGGCGCAGCGCGCCGCCGATCCGCAGCGACCAGGCCCGGCGCGCGGCAGCGATCGCCACACCATGTTCGGCCATCTGGGCCTCCAGCGCGCTCAGCCAGGCCACGTCCATGCGCCCGTCCTTCAGCAGCCGCAGCCTTTCCCGCATCGCCTTCTCGTAGGCGTTCGAGCGGCTGGCATGGCCGGGATCGAAGCCGAAGATCAGCCGATCCACGAACCGGCGCCTGGCCGATGCACCGTCCAGGAACAGCCGGTCCATCTGCGGCGTCAGCCAGGACACCGGCAGCAGGCCACCGAGTGCGGCGGGACCCACCGTTTCGCCGTCGATCCTGGCGATCCGCCGCTCCGAGCCATTGTCGTTGTTCAGACCCGTACCGATGGAACAGGCCCCGTTCACCGTTTCCGCCTCCGCCGCGATGGCCCAGCGTTCGGCGCCGTTGCGGACCATCTCCGACAGGGTTGCCCGCCTGAGCCCGCGTCCCGGCGACAGCATCGAAACGGCCTCCAACAGGTTGGTCTTGCCGGCACCGTTCGGTCCCGTGAGCACGATCGGCCCGATCCCGGATTCCAGCACCGCCGAGGTATAGGAGCGAAAGTCGGTTACCATCAGCCGACGCACCCCGGCACCCGGCACCCCGGCGTCCATGGTGCCGACGCCCGTGGTGGCCCGGTCTCTCGTCGCCGTTGCCACCACTGCCCGCGTCAGACCCGCATGGGCATCAGCACATAGAGCGCCGACGCGTCATCCGCATCCCGGATCAGGGTCGGGGAGTTGGAATCCGCCAGTTCGAAGATCGCGGTCTCCCCATCGATCTGGCTGGCCACATCCATCAGGTACTTGGAGTTGAAACCGATTTCCATGTCATCGGCTTCATAGCTGACGATCACTTCCTCCGAGGCGCTGCCCGCGTCGGGGCTGTTCGCCGAAAGGGTCATGCGTTCATTCTGCAGCGCCATCTTCACGGCACGCGACTTCTCGGTGGAGATGGTCGACACGCGATCCACCGCGGCCAGGAAGACCCGTGCATCCACGTCCATCCGCTTGTCGTTGCCGGACGGGATCACCCGCTCGTAATCGGGGAAGGTGCCGTCGATCAGCTTCGACGTCAGAACCGTGTCGCCGATGCTGAACCGGATGCGGGTCTCGCCCACCGAGACTTCCATGTTGCCACCGGCATCGCCGAGCAGCTTGTGGATCTCGTTCACCGCCTTGCGCGGGATGATGACGCCGGGCAGCGCCTCCGCGCCCGCCGGTGCCTCCATCTCGAACCGGGCCAGGCGATGGCCGTCGGTCGCCACGGCACGGACATGGGAACCGTCCTCGGTCGCATGCACGTAGATGCCGTTCAGGTAATAGCGGGTCTCTTCCGTCGAGATCGCGAACTTGGTCCGTTCCAGCAGGGTCCGCGCCGTGGCCACCGGCAGGCTGAACCGATGCGGCAGCTCGTCGTCCTCGATGGTCGGGAAATCTTCATTCGGCAGGCAGGCCAGCGCGAACCGGGAGCGCCCGGACTGCAGGTTCAGGCGGCGGCGTTCCACATCCAGGCTCAACTGGATATCGGAACCGTCGGGCAGCTTGCGCACGATGTCGTAGAGCGTGTGTGCCGGTGCCGTCGCCATGCCGGGGGTTTCCACCATGGCAGCGCAATTCTCGACGACCGCAAGCTCCAGGTCGGTGGCGCGGAAGCGCACGCCGTCGCCCGTGGCCTCGATCTGCACATGACTGAGAATGGGGATCGTGTTGCGGCGCTCCACCACGCTCTGCACGTGGTTGAGGGAGACCAGCAGCGCGGTGCGTTCAATGGTAAGTTTCATCGTTGATTCTTGCCAGGTGTCGTTGCCAGGAAACCTGCCCGACTTGGACGCCGGGCAAGAGACTCCCTATAGCATGGGCAATTCCAGATTCGCCAGTGAAACCGGCAGAACAGGCGGGTGGGGCCGGGGCCGGGCCGGGGGGGGTGCAGGGGCGGCGCCTGGGCGACAAGGGCCCGCAGCCGACCGCCGTCGACAGGCGCGCTCAGTTCGACAGGGCAGCCTCCAGCAGGCGCACGTCCTCGGCCAGCGACATGTCCGACTGGATCAGTTCCTCGATCCGGCGCACCCCGTGCAGCACGGTGGTGTGATCGCGGTTGCCGAACTTGCGACCGATCTCCGGCAGGCTCCGGCTGGTCAGCCGCTTGGCAAGGAACATCGCGACCTGGCGGGGCCGGGCCACGGCACGGGCACGCCGGGCCGACGACATCTCGGCCATGCGGATGTTGTAGTGCTCGGCGACCTTGCGCTGGATATCGTCGATGGACACCTTGCGGGCATGGGCACGCAGCACGTCGGCCAGCACCTCCTGCACCATGTCCAGCGAGATCGCCCGACCCATCAGCGCGTGATAGGCGATCACCCGCCGCATGGCGCCTTCCAGCTCCCGCACGTTCGACGTGATCCTGTGGGCCAGGAACTCGACAACCTCGCGCGGCACCTTCACGTCCGGCTGCAGCGCCAGCTTCTGTTCCAGGATGCCGACACGCAGTTCGAAGTCCGTCGGGTGAATGTCCGCCACCAGGCCCCAGGCCAGTCGCGATCGCACGCGCTCCTCCATCCCCTCCAGGTCGGAGGGGGAGCGGTCCGCCGAAACCACGATCTGGTGGTTGCGGTCGATCAGCTCGTTGAAGGTGTGGAAGAATTCCTCCTGCGTCGATTCCTTGCCGGAAATGAACTGCAGGTCATCCACCATCAGCACGTCGACGGAACGGAACCGGTCCTTGAACGACATGGTATCGCGGAAGCGGACGGCCTTGATGAAATGGTACATGAACATCTCGGCGGTGACATACAGCACCTTCCGCTCCGGCCGCAGCTTGCGGATGTGCCAGGCGATGGCATGCATCAGGTGGGTCTTGCCCAGCCCGACCCCGGCATAGAGGAACAGCGGGTTGAAGGCGACACCGTCGGCATCGGCCACGCGCCGCGCGGCGGCATAGGCCAGTTCGTTCGGCTTGCCGACCACGAAATTGTCGAAAGTCAGGTTCTGGTCCAGCACATTGGCCAGGCCCTGGTCGCTGTCGCTGGTGCGCGCACCGCGTGGCGCATGCGACGGCGCGGGCGCATCGGCGGGCGTGATGATCGCGGGGGCTTCGATGGCGCCTCCCTTGCGGGGCGCGGGGACGGCCGCATCGGCTGTCGGCCTGACGGCCTGGCGGTCGCTGTTGACCAGGTCGAGCCGCGCATCCAGGCCGACCTCTATCACCACTTCGCGCAGGTGGGGAATATCGACCCGGAACTCGCGCTCCAGGATGCCCTTGTACTTGTTCGAGATCCAGTCGCGCAGAAAGGCGGTCGGGGCCAGCAGGACAACGTGGGTATCGTGCAAGGCGACAGGACGCAGCGGACGCAACCAGCTGTTGTAGGACGCTTCGCCGACGGTTACCGCCGCACGCTGCGAGACACCGAGCCAAAGAAGATCAAGGGCACGCTGATTGTCATCGCAGAATTCGGCATCCGACTCTGGCGTGCCTGGCAAATCCCCGTCCTGCAAACCAGCCTCCCTCAGATCAGTCCAAAATCCACGAGAAAGAATAAAGCTCTCCCGTCGCGCACTTCTCAACAAAATGCACGTAACACTCTACCGCAACTGGGTACAATTAATGCTAAACCTGACCGGAAACACCCCAAAAGCGCGCATTCTTGTTTGTGTTTTCGCGTGCTTTTTCTTGGTCCGCCGCCGCTGGCTCAACGAGACAGAACATAGATCGTTCAGGGTGCTTCACGCAAGCGGAACGAATCGGGTCAATGACCGAATCGGTGGACCGATTTGCGAGGCCGTCGCCCCAAGACGGCGGAATCAAACGGGAATCCGCAAAATCACAAATGACAGTTTTTTTTCGTGGCCGGATCGGTCTGTGACAGACGCAACAAGGGCGCTGTGACCACTTGGTGACAACGCCCTTGTTGGTTGTATTTCATGGCCCCGCTCACGACCGGAATCGCGGGCAGGGTCAGATGATTTCCAGCAGGATCAGGCTGCTACGACCAGCGCCTTGACGCGTGCGTTCAGGCGCGAAATCTTGCGCGACGCATTGTTGCGCTTGATCAGGCCCCGGCTCGCGGCGCGGGCCAGTTCCTTCTGTGCTGCAAGCATTGCAGCAGCCACGTTCTCGGTGTCACCGGCGGCAAGGGCGACTTCGACCTGCTTCACCTGGGACCGCATGCGGCTGCGACGTGCCTTGTTGCGCTCGGTGCGCTTGGCATCCTGGCGGATGCGCTTCATCGCGGACTTGATATTGGCCATGCCTGTGAATTCCGTGCACTGGAGTAGGGTGTTCTGAAGGGCGGGCTTATAGACAAGCAGCGGGGAGCCGTCAAGCATGCGTCGGGATTTCGGGCTGTCACGGACCGGGCCGATCGCGGCAATGCGGAGGGCGCGGCTCAGGGCAGTGCGTCGCCCTCGGGTGGCCAGGGCTGGCAGTCCAGGGGATAGAGCCGGGTGACATGCCCCATCTTGCGGCCCGCGCGGCTCTCTGCCTTGCCGTAGAGGTGCAGGCTGCCCGGCCCGGAAAGCAGGGCCGACCAGTCGTCGGCGTCGCTGCCGATCAGGTTGCGCATCACGGCCCTGTGGTGCGGCTCGGTGGACCCGAGCGGCAGGCCGAGCGCGGCCCGGGCCTGCTGCTCGAACTGGCTGACGCGACAGGCCTCCATGGTCCAGTGACCCGAGTTGTGCGGCCTGGGGGCCATTTCGTTGAACAGGATGCCACCATCCGGCGTGACGAAGAACTCGACCGCGAGCAGGCCCACCAGCTCCAGCCGCCCGGCCAGCAGGCGTGCCGCCGCGGTCGCTGCATCCGTCACCGATGCCGGCAGGGCGGCCGGGGCGATGGTCAGG
This sequence comes from uncultured Alphaproteobacteria bacterium, assembly GCA_913064755.1. Lineage (GTDB taxonomy): Bacteria > Pseudomonadota > Alphaproteobacteria > Minwuiales > Minwuiaceae > Minwuia. The sequence goes on along the minus strand of CAJYBQ010000043.1, from coordinate 7,359 downwards.
TCCAGGATATGATCCTTGTGGCGGTTTTCCACTGCAGGCCAGGTCAGCAGTGTCCCGTCGCCCCCCCGCGCCGCGATGACCGATATCTCCGCCGTGAAGGGCACGAATGTCTCCAGGATCGCCGGCTTGCCGCCCAGCGCGGCAAAGGCCTCGGCCGCCAGCGCCGGGTCGCGGATGATCCGCTGCCCCTTGCCGTCGTACCCCTCGCGGCGGGTCTTGAGCACGGCAGGCACGCCGATGGCGGCCACCGCGCGGGCAAGCCCGGTCGCGTCATCGACCTCGGCAAAGGGCGCGACCGCCACGCCCGCATCGCGCGCCGTGCGTTTCTCGGCCAGCCGATCCTGCGCCACGCCCAGCACGCCGGCACCGGGTCGCACGGGAACGGTCCGCGCCAGCCGCTCCACCGCGCTGACCGGCACGTTCTCGAATTCCAGCGTCACCGCATCCACGTCTGCCGCGAAGCGGTCAAGCGCGGACCAGTCATCCCAGGCCGCCACGGTCGTCGCCGCGCAGACCTGTGCGGCGGGCGCGTTCGCTTCCGGCCCGTAGACATGCACGCGGTAGCCCAGCCGGGCCGCCGCCAGCGCCAGCATGCGCCCCAGCTGACCCGTCCCCAGGACGCCGAGCGTCGACCCGGGTGGCAAGGGGGAGATGGCCGCCCGGTCGGTCAACGCTGGGGTTCTTCGGCGACGGCTTCGGTGCGCGCGGCCCGCCAGGCGCCGAGCCGCTGCGACAGGTCCGGATCGTTCAGCGCCACGATGGACGCCGCCATCAGGCCCGCATTGCGCGCCCCCGGCTTGCCGATGGCCAGGGTACCGACGGGCACGCCGCCCGGCATCTGGACGATGGACAGCAGGCTGTCCATGCCACTCAGGGCCTTGCTCTCGACCGGCACGCCCAGCACCGGCAGGACGGTCATCGCGGCGACCATGCCCGGCAGGTGCGCCGCGCCGCCCGCACCGGCGACGATGACCTGCAGGCCGCGATCCATGGCGGTCCTGGCATAGCTGACCATGCGATCCGGCGTGCGGTGCGCGGAAACGATGCGGACTTCGTGCGGCACATCCAGTTCTTCCAGAACCGTGACCGCTTCACGCATGGTTTCCCAGTCGGACTGGCTGCCCATGATTATCCCGACCCGTGCGGGCCCCGTAGTGTCTGGCATTCGACTGGTCCCTGGACATCATCCTGAAAAACAGGCGGCGGATTATAGGGATGACCCCCGCGACCACAAGCCGGAGAAGGCTTTCTTAACCAATGCAGGTCATTTTGCAGGGCAGCGACACAGGAATCGACGCCGGAGACAGGGAAGCAGCAGACGTCCTGCATCCGCCCGGTCGAGACAGACGAACCAAGAGGCGCCACATGAAGATCGGTGGATATACATCTCAACCCGCGATCCGTGCGGTGGACCGCGCGCGCCCCGCGCCGCGCGCCGGACGGCGGGCCGATGAGGCCGCCCCGGCGACGGGCGCCGACAGCGCGGTGGAGGTTGGCGATTTCTTTGGCGTCCCCGATACCGAACTGACACCGAAGGTGCGCGAGGCACTGATGGGCCTGATGGACGAAGTGGATTCGCTGCGCCGCGAACTGCAGGCGGCCAAGGGCAAGATCACCGACCTGGAGGAACTGGCCGACAAGGACCCGCTGATGCCCGTCGCCAACCGGCGCGCCTTCGTGCGGGAGATGTCGCGGATGATGTCCTATACCGAACGCTACGGTGTGCCATCCAGCCTGGTCTTCTTCGACGTCAACGGCCTGAAGCAGATCAACGACACCATGGGCCATGCCGCCGGTGACAAGGCCTTGCTGGCGGTTGCCAGCACGTTGGGGGAACAGGTGCGCGACACGGATATCGTCGGGCGCATCGGCGGTGACGAATTCGGCGTCATCCTGGCCCAGGCGGATGAGGATGTGGCGCGGGTCAAGGCGCAGCAACTGGTCGACGCGGTGAAGGCGCGGCCCGTGGACATCGATGGCACCATCGTCCACATCGACGTGGCACACGGTGTCTTCCCGTTCGGCAAGGGCGACACGGCATCATCGGCACTGGCCGAGGCAGACCGGCGAATGTACCGCCGCAAGCAGGAAATGAAGGCCGCCGACGACCCCGGGACCGCAAGGCCACGCGCGGTCAACGAATGATCCGGGCACGGAACCGACGATCCGATCCGGCAGACCGGTCTGCGGTCATCTGAACCGCGCCCGATGGCTGCCATGCATCGGCCTGCGGCCACTGGTGCCCGCGGAGGCCGGGCGGATATGCTTGCATCAGGACTGATCAACTGACCGGGCTGCCCCATGACACACCAGACATCCGCCAGCAATGAAGCCGAACTGGTACGCATCCGTACCGACGATGGCCTGACCCTTGTCGCCGACCGCTACGGCCCGGCAGACGGTCAGCCCGTGATCTTCATGCACGGCGGCGGCCAGACCCGGCACAGCTGGGGCGGTACCGCCGCAACCATGGCCCGGCGGGGCTGTTCGGCATTCACCTGCGATCACCGGGGCCACGGCGACAGTGACTGGTCGGCGGAAGCGGCCTACGCGTTCGAGGACAATGCCCGCGACCTGCGGGCCTGGGCCGCGTCCATGCCGCGGCCACCGGTCGTCATCGGCGCGTCCCTTGGCGGCATCGCGGGCATGCTGGCACTTGGCCATGCGCCGAAGGTGGCTGCACGGGCGCTGGTGCTGGTGGACATTGCGCCCCTGATGGAGCGGACCGGCACCGAACGGATCATCGCCTTCATGCGGCGCAACATGGTCAGCGGTTTCGCCACGCTGGAGGAAGCGGCCGAGGAAGTCCGGTCCTACACGCCGGAACGCGAACGGGCCATCGACCTGAATTCCATCCGCAAGAACCTGCGCCAGCGGGACGGCCGCTGGTACTGGCACTGGGATCCGAACTGCCTGAAGGACAGCGACAGCGAGGACATGGAACAACTGCACCAGCGCCTCTGTGACGGGGTGCGGGCGATCGACTGCCCGATCCTGCTGGTCAGGGGGCGGCATTCGGACGTGGCCAGCCCGGAATCGGCCGAGCATCTGCTGTCGCTGCGCCCCGACGCCGTCTGCGTTGACGTTTCCGGTGCCGGTCATATGGTGGCGGGCGACCGGAACGACGTGTTCACGGATGCGGTGCTGGATTTCCTGCAGGATCACGTGCCGCTGACGAAAGTGGCCTGAACGGGTGCCGGTTGCGTATCAGCGGCACGGATCGAAACCGGACGACCGACCTTCAAGCAGCGCGGGAGCACGCGAGACACATGGCTGAGCCGAAGATTGTAACTGCCGCGCTGATCATCATCGGCAACGAGATCCTGTCCGGTCGCACCAAGGACCGGAACATGAGCTTCCTGGCGGAGGAACTGACCGCCCGGGGCGTGCGCCTGATGGAAGTCCGCGTCGTCGTCGACATCCAGAAGGAAATCGTCGATGCGGTGAATGCCCTGCGCGCCCGCTACGATTATGTCTTCACCACCGGCGGTATCGGCCCGACGCACGACGACATCACGGCAGACGCCATAGCGGTCGCCTTCGGCGTCGGCATTTCCGAGAATGAAGCGGCCGTGGCGCTGATGGACAAGCGCTACAAGCCCGGCGAGTTCACCGCCGCCCGCCGCCGCATGACCCGTATCCCGCACGGCGGTGTGCTGGTCCGCAATCCGATCAGCACGGCACCGGGTTTCCGGGTGGAGAACGTCTATACCTTCGCCGGCATTCCCGCGATCATGCAGGCCATGTTCAAGGAGATCGCGCACGAGCTCGCCGGGGGTGACCCGGTGCTGTCGCGCACGGTGACATCCATGCTGCCCGAAGGGATCATCGCCACTCCGCTGGAGAAGGTGGAGAAGGATCATCCGGGGCTGGAGGCCGGGTCCTATCCGTTTGTCCGGGACGGGCGGTTCGGGTCCTCGCTGGTCCTCAGGTCAACGGACACGGCGCAGCTGGAAAGTGCCGTGACGGCGCTGAAGGCCGCCGTCATCGAACTGGGCGGCACCCCGGTGGAGGAATAGTCGTGACGGCTGTGCAACCGGCAAGGGCGAAACGGGTCAGCCCCCTGACCAAGTTCCTGATCGAGGTCGGGCCGCTCGGCGTCTTCTTCTTCGCCAACAACCGCTTCGACATCTTCACGGCCACCGCGGCCTTCATGGCGGCGGTCGTGGTGTCCCTGGCCGTGAACTATTCGATCGAGCGCAAGCTGCCGACCATGCCGCTGGTGACGGGGGTCTTCGTCCTGGTGATGGGCGGGCTGACGCTGTACCTGCAGGACGACCTGTTCATCAAGATCAAGCCGACGATCACCAACCTGCTGTTCGCCATGATCCTGCTTGGCGGGCTGTATTTCGGCAAGCTGTTCCTGCGCTATGTCTTCGGTGCGGCCTTCCAGCTGCAGGACATCGGCTGGCGCATCCTGACCCTCCGCTGGTCCATGTTCTTCATCTTCCTGGCCGTCACGAACGAGCTGGTCTGGCGCAACTTCGATACCGACGACTGGGTCAACTTCAAGGTCTTCGGCATCATGCCGCTCACCTTCATCTTCGCTATCGCGCAGATGTCGGTGGTGAAGAAATACGGCAGCCTGCGCGGGGTCGATGACGCCGAGGACGCCAAGGACGCCGCCGGCGGGACCGATGACGGCAACCGCCCGACCTGACACGCCCCATTTCCCGCCCGACGGCGGCCGGTTCCGCATGACGCTGGGGCTGAAGGTGCTGCCCCGGGCCGACTGGATCGAGATCGACAGTGCCTTCGCCGACGACCTGGCGGAGAAGCAGCGGCTGCTCGCCAGCACGCCCGATACCGTGTTCCGCATGCTGCCGGGCAGCGAACCGGCACAGCTGGAATTCATCCGCCACCTGGGCAGCCACCTGCTGACCCACCACCGGGACCGGTTCAGCGGCACGGTCGATTGCCTGCACGTCGGCCCCACGGGGGTCGAGGTCCGGCCGGATCCCGCGGCCCCGCTGCGCGCCGCCGCCGCGCTGGTGCAGGAAGACGTGCTGTTGCTGCAACGCGGGGCCGAGGCCTTTCATCTCGTGGCCGGCATGCTGGCATTCCCGACCCGCTGGTCGCTGGCAGAGAAGATGGGACAACCGCTGTCGGCGATCCACGCCCCCGTCCCCGGCTATGACACCCACCTGGCACGCCCGATGGATCGCCTGTTCGACAGGCTGGTGCCCGGTCGCTTGCTCTGGCGGACCAACTGGTCGCTGCTGGACGACCCGGCGCTGCACCAGCCGGGCGGGCACGGGCAGGGCGACGCGGGCGCGAAACTGACGCCGGAGACCATCGGGACAGGGCTCTGGTTCCGGGTGGAACGCCAGACATTGAGCCTGCTGCCGGAGACCGCCACCGCCGTCTTCACGGTCCGCATCCACCAGGCCAGCCTCGCCGACCAGGTGAAACTGCCCAGCCAGGCGCGCGATCTGCTGTCGGCGATTCGGGAGATGCCCGAGCCGATGCGTCGCTACAAGTCCATGCCCGGCTTCCTGCCCGCCCTCGAAAGCTGGTTGACGGCACGGGCCGATGGGCCAGCAAGGGCCTGACAGCGCCGGGTCCGGGTCACGCAACAGGGGATTACGGCAAAAGCATTCGACCCCGATTCAGGCTTGTGATAGAATATCCACTGCGACCGACGCGAAGCTGTAAGGGCCGTCGTGAATTGGCAGTCAACAGGATCGCGCCGCAAGCGTCTGCGGCTTTCTCCGCTGTCTGACGGTCGTCCGTAACCCGGATCGCCGTCTCATCGCAGATCATCCGCAGGACACGGTCGCGATGCATGGGGCTGGTCTTGCGGCTGCTCCGAGCTTGTTGCGCCTGGGAGAATCGTTGATGGCGACCGGTACGGTAAAGTGGTTCAACACCACAAAGGGTTATGGCTTCATTCAGCCCGATGATGGCGGCAAGGACGTCTTCGTCCACGTCACCGCGGTGGAAGCGGCAGGCCTGCGTGGCCTGAATGATGGCCAGAAGATCAGTTTCGACATCATTTCCGACCGCGGCAAGAGCGCCGCAGGAAACCTCGAACTGCTCTGACAGACTGAAAACCTGGACAGACTGATCCATCGGAATACCCCGGCCTCACCGCCGGGGTATTTTCGTTCGGACCTGCCGGCTCCGCAGCCCCGCGGGCGCCGGGTGACAACACACGGCCGCGCGGTTCCAGCCACTGGTGGACCGACCTACGACTTGCCGGGCTGCTGGCCGTAGGTGCGGAATTTCTCGAGCACGGTTTCCATCTCGTCTTCGGGCAGGATCACGGTATCGCCGACCTGGCGCGACAGGATGTATTGCTGCGCCAGCACCTCGACCTCCTGCGCCAGCGCCAGCGCCTTGCCGACACTGGCCCCCAGCGCGATGACACCGTGATTGGCCAGCAGGCAGGCCCGGCGGTCGGCCAGCGCCACCAGCGCCACGTCCGAAAGATCCTGGGTGCCGAAGGTGCGATAGGGCGCGCAGCGGATATCCGAACCGCCCGCCGCCGCGACCATGTAGTGAAACGCCGGGATCCCCTTGCGGCTGCAGGCCAGCGCCGCCGCATGGATCGAATGGGTGTGGCAGATGCCGTGCGCATCCGGCCGTGCCTGGTAGATATCCAGATGGAACCGCCATTCGCTGGACGGCTTCAGCGGCCCGGACCAGTCCCCCGCCATGTCCATGAAGACCATCATCTCGGCCTCCAGCCTGTCATAGGGCACCCCGGACGGCGTGATCCAGAACCCGTCGCGTTCGTCACCGGTCACCTGCGCCCGGACGCTCAGGTTGCCCGAGGTGCCGGGAGAAAGGCGGGCGGCGAACATCGCCTGCGCCGCCGCCAGCAGGTCTGCGCGACCATCAACCATTGGCCACGACCTTCGCCTGTTCCGGGTAGAGCGCGCTCAGGCCCGCCTCTGACGCCGGGCAGAGGCCCCGTTCGGTGATCAATCCGGTCACCAGTCGCGCTGGCGTGACATCGAACGCAGGGTTGGCGGCCCGCGCGCCCGGGGGCAGCACATTCACGGTGGCAATGCGCCCGTCGTCCAATCGCCCGGTCATCCGGCCGACTTCATCCCCGCTCCGCTCCTCGATCGGAATCTGCCTTACACCGTCCCGCACCGTCCAGTCGATCGTCGGGCCGGGCAGGGCGACATAGAAGGGGGTATCGTTGTCCTTTGCCGCCAGCGCCTTCAGATAGGTGCCGATCTTGTTGCAGACATCACCTGAAGCGGTGGTGCGGTCGGTGCCGGTGATGCAGAGGTCAACCATGCCATGCTGCATGATATGGCCGCCGGTGTTGTCGACGATGACCGTATGTGGCACGCCGTGGCGGTTCAGTTCCCAGGCGGTCAGGCTGGCGCCCTGGTTACGCGGACG